>JAYSPU010000268.1:0-19494 GCA_043721935.1 Bacteroidota bacterium
GGCATGCGAATGAATGAACCATTCCGAAAAGCTCATTCGCTTTTTTCATTTCGAACCGGTCAGTTCAATAAGATCAACGATGTGATCAATTATATTAATCAGGAATATGTTGATACTGTCAACCAGAAAAAACTGGTGGAGAGTACCATTGAAGATATTTTGCATCAGTTAGATCCGCATTCAGCTTACATTCCTGCAGATGATCTTCAAGCTATGAATGAACCGCTGGAAGGGAATTTTGATGGTATCGGTGTTGAATTTCATGTACAGGACGACACCATTATGGTGGTGACAGCAGTATCGGGCGGCCCTTCTGAATCATTGGGAATTATGGCCGGCGATCGAATCATTAAAGTAGACACAAAAAATGTTGCAAGTATCAATATCACCAATTCACAGGTGATGCAGGCGTTGCGTGGTCCGAGTGGCACAAAGGTCAATGTCACCATTTTGCGAAAGGGACAACTTTTTGACTTTACAATTACACGCGGCAAAATCCCCATCTATAGTGTGGATGTTTCTTACATGATTAACAAAGAAACCGGTTATATAAAAATCAGTCATTTCGCCGAAAAGACTTACGAAGAATATCTCAGTGCTTTTATCAAATTAAAAGAAGCCGGAATGAAAAGTCTGGTGTTAGATCTTCGCGGAAATCCGGGTGGCTATTTGAGAACTGCCATACAAATAGCGGATGAGTTTTTGCCTGATAAAAAACTAATCGTGTACACACAAGGTCGGTCACGTCCGAAGGAATCGTATTATGCTTCTCCAAAAGGGTACTTTGTTGAAGGACCCCTTGTTGTTCTGATTGATGAAGGAAGTGCTTCAGCCAGTGAAATCGTTTCAGGTGCTTTACAGGATTGGGATCGTGCTACTATCGTTGGGCGTCGCTCTTTTGGAAAAGGTTTGGTTCAGGAACAAAGTGAGTTTCCGGATGGATCTGCTATTCGTCTGACCATTGCCAGGTATTATACACCAACCGGTCGCTCCATTCAAAAATCGTATGTGGCCGGATACGAAAATTATGAAAACGAATTGTTAGGCCGACTTAAAAGCGGGGAATTATTATCATCGGATAGCATTCATTTTGCCGACTCATTGAAATTTATAACTCCGGGAGGCCGTACTGTTTTTGGTGGTGGCGGAATTATGCCGGATATATTTGTTTCCCTTGATACGAGCGGAGGATCAGAATATCTTTCAGAGTTGAATAGTAAAGGATTGATTTCAGAATTCGCCTATAACTATGTTGACCAAAATCGTACTGCATTGAAAAAATATAAATCATTCAATGATTTCAATGTTGCTTTTAGTGTAAATGAATCTATCCTCAATCAACTCACTGCTTTTGCTCAAAAGAATAAAGTGAAACCGGATGAAAAAGGCTTGAAGGTGTCAGGTACAATTATTCGTACCCAACTGAAAGCGTTAATTGCGCGACAGATCTGGAAGAATGATGGTTTTTATCCTGTCATTCACTCCATCGACCAAACGCTGAAAAAAGCAATTGAGTTAGTGGAAAATAAACAGGTAGCTGTTAAGGTAGATTAATTACCCTATGCAAATCCGTTTCCTTCAAGTGCTAAAATTTCTTTTTCTCTCCATAGTGTGTGCTTCGTTAACAATGTCTTCAAGCATTGCACAACGACCATATTCTATCGGAAAGAAGGATATATTGTATGGAACCTTGTTGCTTCATTTCAACGTTACGGGCTATCAGTTTTATAAAAACAAAAGCGCGTTGACGATAAATGAAATCAATGCTTTGTCCATAAATTCGATTTCCGGATTTGATCGATCCGCAACGAACCATTACAACCTTTCAGCCGCTAAGACGAGTGATGTCTTGTTGTATTCATCATTAGCGTCTCCTGCATTTTTATTAATTGATCCTGCTATCCGACAAGACGGTTGGAGAGTGTCTGTCGTTTATCTCGAAGCCATCAGTTTGACAGCCGCTGGAGTTGCCTTAATAAAAGCATTTGTTAAACGACCACGGCCATTTGTTTACAATCCAAATGCGCCGCTTGATAAAAAGCTTGAACCGGATGCTGCCGCATCATTTTTATCCGGCCATACAGCAATGACATCTACCGCTGCTTTTTTTGCAGTTCGTACTTGGACAAGATATCATCCGAATGATAATGCAATTTTGATGTATTCAGCTGCCGCTCTTGTTCCTTTGACAACAGGTTATTTCCGATACCAGGCCGGCAAGCATTTTCCTACCGACGTTCTAGGCGGATTTTTACTCGGTGCTATCAACGTTTTTATAGTAGATGCGTTGCACAAATAAGTAGTTACACAAAACTTATACTCAATTCAACTTTTACGTTTCACTCATTTCTCATCACTCTTTTTCAGTATCTTTACCCAATATTTAAAATCTAAAATTATGGCTTTCGAACTTCCTAAATTACCTTATGCGTTTGACGCACTTGAACCACATATTGATGCAAAAACGATGGAGATCCATCATGGAAAACATCATCAGGCCTATGTAACTAATCTGAACAATGCTACTGCCGGAACAGATGCAGAAAACCTGAGTATTGAAGACATTTGTAAAAACATTTCAAAATATCCTGTAGCAGTTCGTAACAACGGTGGCGGTCATTATAATCACTCTTTGTTTTGGACAATCATGAAGCCTGGAGGCGGCGGCGCACCTTCCGGTGCTTTATCTGAAGCTATCAACGGTGCCTTCGGTTCGTTTGACGAATTGAAAACGAAGATGAATGCAGCCGGTGGCAGTCGTTTCGGAAGCGGTTGGGCGTGGTTGATACTTGGAGCAGATGCTAAACTGGCAGTGACATCAACTCCGAATCAAGACAATCCACTTATGGATGTTGCCGAAGTAAAAGGCAACCCTCTGATGGGTATCGATGTTTGGGAGCATGCATATTATCTGCATTACCAAAATCGTCGCCCTGATTATCTGAATGCATGGTGGAATGTGGTGAATTGGGATGTTGTTTCCAGTCGCTTCACATCGAAGTAAAAATTTAAACGTTCGTATTATCCATTACGAATGGTAGTAAAAGGCATAATTGGCCGGTAGGTGAACAATGTTTCATTTACCGGCCATTTTAATTCCCACAGTTCACTGTTGGAAAAATATAGACATGCAGTGACTGCTGACAATTTCTAATGCGCATCTTCGTTTTTGCTTCGACGATGCCATCCAATACTTTTTCTATTTTCAAAAAAACACTCAAGTGGCTGGCAATATTAGTGCTGGCGGTTTTTACCATGAGCGTTTTGCTCAGCATTTTTTATGAAAAGGAAATCAAAGCGCTGATTGTTTCAGAATTAAATAAAAATCTGACCACAGAAATTCATGTAGAAGAATTCAACTTTTCACTCATCAGGCATTTTCCATTTGCTTCGCTTGAAATGAAAAAAGTATTAATCAAAGATGCAATTGACGAACAACCGAAGGACACACTTTTATATGCCGAGCATTTATCGTTATTGTTTAATTTTTTTGAAGTATTCGACAAGGATGTTTCAGTTCGGAAGTTGATCGTGAAAGATGGGCTGGCCCGGATAAAAGTTGACTCTTTAGGCAAAGACAATTATCATTTCTGGAAAAAATCAGAAAAGAAAACAGAGGGCGGTGTCATTGATCTCCGTAAAATAATTCTGAAGAATATGGATTTGATGTATGCCGATAAAAAGGATCGTCAGGATTATACCTTTCATGCCGATCAGGCAGAATTGTCAGGAAAATTTGGAAAAGATCAGTTTCAACTTTCATGTGATGCATCGCTTTTTGTTCATCGTTTATGGATTCACGGTGTAAATTATATTTCAGGAAAGAAAGTAATTCTTCGATCAGGCATTGATGTCAATTCAGCTTTACAAACGTATCGCTTTCCTGCTAGCCATGTTCAGGTTGCTGATGTGAAATTTGATGTTGACGGTTCGATTGATAACACGAAGAAAAACTGGATGCTTGATATTGGAGTGAAGTCAAAAGAAGCGGACATGACTTCTTTTATTTCACTGCTGCCTGCACAGTATGTAAAATACCTGAAAGAATTTAAAAGTACAGGACGATTTTTATTCAGTACTTCAATTAAAGGTTCTGTCGAAGGAAAAAACATTCCGAATGTTCAGGTTGACTTTTCTATTCACGATGGAAAACTTACAGCAACAGATGCGCCGGCTGCATTGGAGCAATTAAATGTGAATGGAAGTTTTAAAAATCGAGCACTCAATGGAAAGAGTCAGCTAATCATTCCATCGCTCTGTGCACAACTGGCAGGGCATCCGATTAAAGCTGACATTCGTATTGACGATCTTGAAAATGCCTATTTAACAGCACATGCATCTGCAACACTTAATCTTGCCGAAGTAAAACCATTTATACATGCTGATACACTGAAATCATTGACCGGTACTGTATCACTTAATGTTTCCTATGCAGGAAAAGTTCAGGATATCAAAACAGCGAACAAGTTGTATGAGGTGAATGCGTCAGGTTCAATCTCTTTTTCAAATGTGGCTTTTCAGTTTAAGAACAATCCGCTCGAATTTAAAAATCTTAACGGAACATTCAATCTTAACAACAAGGATGTAGACATTAAAAACTTTACCGGTAATTTATCTTCCAGCGATTTTAAATTGAATGGTGTGTTTAAAAACTTTATTTCCTTTTTATTGATACCCGGCCAGTCCGGTGAATTGCAGGCAGGTTTGAAAGCAAGTTCTATAAATCTTGATGAATTGCTGGTAAATAAATCGACTTCAGGAAGTAGTGATACAAGTTACATCATGAAATTTAATCCGCGCTTAATTTGTTCACTTCAGGTTGATGTTGATCAATTGCATTTCAGACGTTTTAAAGCGACTGATATTACCGGACAAATTCATTTACGGAATCAAATCATCAGTGGAAAAAACTTAGCGTTCATTGCCATGAATGGTAAAGTTCAAATGGATGCAACCATCAATGCCGCACGTCGCGACAGTGTATTTATGACGTATGATACGCGTTTCTCAAAAATTGACATTACTCGTTTGTTTTTCGAAATGGAAAACTTTGATCAGAGTACGATGACAGATAAAAATGTAAAAGGTGTTTTAAGTGCAGATGTTCAATTCACTTCAGCATGGTCAAATAACCTGACATTAAACTCAAAAAGCGTCCGTAGTACTTGTTCAATAACTATTGAAAATGGTGAGCTGTTAAACTTTTTACCCATCCAGGCTATGGCCCGCTATATTCATGTGCCGGATTTGAATACGATTCATTTTTCTAATCTGACGAATACCATATCAATAGCCGATCGTAAAATTTCTATTCCATTTATGGAGATTCAATCCAGTGCAATTAATATTTCAGGAAATGGAATTCATGATTTTGATAATAACATTGATTATCATGTCAGACTCTTACTCTCTGACGTGCTAGGAAATAAAATGAAAAAGAATAGTTCTGAGTTTGGAGAAGTAGAAGACGATGGATTAGGACGCAGTAAACTTTTTCTCAGCATGAAAGGCAATGTCAACAATCCTAAATTCACTATAGATCGAAAAGCCACAGCAGAAAAAGTGAAGACCGACATTAAAAATGAAAAGCAAAACCTGAAAGCCATGTTGAAGGAAGAATTTGGTTTATTTAAAAAAGATACTGCCGTTGTGAAGAAACAAAAGAAGAAGGAGGAGATGCAAGTGGAGTGGGAGTAGGGTTTTTCTCTGTACACAGTACACTGTTTCTGTTTCTGTATACTCTAAATAGTTCACAGAAACAGAAACAGTGTACTGTGTAATGTGTAATGCACCCACCACCAAACATTAAAGTATCAAAACTGCCCACTGACTAACTGACCAACTGACCCACTGACCATCCGCTTTTCACGGTTGAAACAATCTTTCTATATTGCTTCCGTTTCCTGAAAAGGGATATTTCATATGAATATTTATACTCAAAAACAACGCTGGAAAATACTTCTGCTTATCGCAGCGTTGTTGATTGGCTCTGCATCTCTTTGGTACACAAACCGTTTGGTAAAGAACCTCGCTGAAGAGGAACGTAAAAAAATTGAATTATGGGCAGAAGCCACACGTCGTTTAGCTGATGTCAGTGAACTGAATACGGACATTAATTTTCTTTCTAATGTCATCAGCAACAATACGACAATCCCTGTTATTTGGGCGGATGATAAGTTTGATGTTATATCATATAGAAATTTAGACTCAACCAAGGCATTAAAACCTGTTTGGCTCAATAAACAGCTGGAACAGATGAAGGCTGACCATGAGGCTATTCCGATCCGTATCGGTCAAAATCTGGTTCAATACATATTATACAGCGATTCCGATTTACTAACCCGTCTTCGGTATTACCCATATTTTCAATTAGGCGTGATTTCTCTATTCTTGTTAGTATCCTATCTGGCTTTTAGTACTTCACGAAAAGCTGAACAAAATCAGGTTTGGGTAGGAATGGCTAAAGAAACAGCACATCAGCTCGGGACGCCACTATCATCATTGGTTGCATGGTTGGAGTTATTTAAAATGAAAGGGCTGGATGATGAATATTCAGTGGAAATAGAAAAAGATTTACACCGTTTGCAAACCATTACCGATCGTTTTTCGAAAATTGGATCGGCTCCTGCTCTTTCAAAGGTGAATATTCATGAAGCTTTGAGGCATTCCATTGATTACATCCGCACCAGAGCTTCCGGTAAAGTCAACTTTACGCTCAATGCTTCTTCAACTCCGGTTTTTGTTCCGTTAAATGTTCCTTTGTTCGATTGGGTTATTGAGAACATTTTGAAAAATGCGATTGATGCTATGAGCGGTGCGGGTGATATTAAAATCAACATAACGGATCAGCAGCAATTTGTCTACATCGATATTTGCGATACAGGAAAAGGTATTCCTAAAAGTGCTTATAAGACGATATTCAAACCCGGATATACTACCAAAAGTCGGGGCTGGGGTCTGGGGTTGTCACTTTCAAAACGGATCATTGAAGAATATCACGATGGACATATTTTCGTAAAAACGTCCGAGCAAGGTAAAGGAACAACATTCCGAATTGTTTTGAATAAATAATCAATTGTTGGTAATGAGGATTATTTTTGTGTTTTTAAATTATCAAATCGTATAAACGCAAAGAACTCAGAGCACGAGAAGTGGTGAGTTGGATTATATTTTGGATTCATTATTTCTATTATTTGTCAATTCAGGTTGCTTCTCCCTTCGACAGGCTCAGGGTGCGTTGAACTCGGTTTTTAATTTCCCTTCGACAGGCTCAGGGAGCGTTGAACTTTGGTTTTTAATTCCCCTTCGACAAGCTCAGGGAGCGTTGATCCAGTAATCAAATATTCTATTATTCTATTAATCAATTATTCTATTAATCAATTTTGGGCATCTACCTTCACATTCCTTTCTGTAAACAGGCTTGTCATTATTGCGATTTTCATTTTTCGACGAATGTTAGTTTGGTGAATGAGATGGTGGAGGCTATTCATACCGAATTAATTTTGCGGAAAGATTATTTGAAAGGTGAAAAAGTTGAAACCATTTATTTTGGTGGAGGAACTCCTTCTTTGCTCAATGAAGTTCAGTTAAAATATTTACTGGACACGATTCATCACGAATATTCATTAAGTGAGAATCCTGAGATAACGTTGGAAGCAAATCCGGATGATCTTTCACAGGAGAAACTTCAGGCTTTTTTAAAAGCAGGAGTTAACAGGTTAAGTATAGGTATTCAGAGTTTTGATGAAGCTGATTTGCGATATATGAATCGTGCGCACAATGCCGGGCAGGCTTTGAATGCTGTGAAAGATGCACAAGCAGCAGGTTTCGATAATATCACCATTGATTTGATTTATGGAAGTCCGCCGTTAACGGATGAGCAATGGAAAAAAAATCTGGAAATTGCTTTCGATCTCGGCATCGATCATATTTCATCTTATGCTTTGACTGTCGAACCGAAGACAGCTTTGGCGACGATGATCCGTCAGAAAAAAACACCGGATGTTGACGATGTAAAATCGTCCCGCCATTTTGAAATGCTTATGGATATGACAGCAGCGAATGGCTTTGAACATTATGAGATCAGTAATTTCGCTCGCAATAAAAAATATTCACGCCACAACACATCGTACTGGCAAAGAAAAGCATATTTAGGTGTTGGTCCTTCTGCTCACTCTTACGATGGGAAATCCCGTCAATGGAATGTTTACAATAATCAGGTCTATCTCCGTTCATTAAAAACGAATGTGATTCCCTATGAGAAAGAAGAGCTGACGAAAAAAGATCAGTACAATGAATTCATCATGACCGGACTTCGTACAATCTGGGGAGTGAAAAGAAGTGAAGTGAGAGAAGAATTTGGTCCGCTCATTTACGAACACTTTAATGCGAAAGTAGAATTGTTGCTAATTGAAAAAAACATTATTGAATCTGAAGACCGAATAACATTGACCCGAAAAGGAAAATTTTTTGCCGACAGGATTGCGTCGGAATTATTTTTTATTTAAAACCTCCGCATCCTCCACGTTTAATTTTTAACGCAAAGGACGCGGAGATCGCAAAACTTATTCAAAGGCATTAAATCCTGTCACATCCATTCCGGTAATTAAAAGATGGATGTCATGCGTTCCTTCGTAGGTAATAACAGATTCTAAATTCATCATGTGTCGCATGATTGGGAATTCGCCGGTGATTCCCATTCCTCCGTGTATTTGTCTCGCTTCACGCGCAATTTGTAAGGCCATGTTCACATTGTTTCGTTTGGCCATGGAGATTTGTGCCGGTGTTGCACGATTTTCATTTTTCAAAACACCTAAACGCCAGGTCAGCAATTGTGCTTTGGTGATTTCTGTAATCATCTCAGCTAATTTTTTTTGCGTTAGCTGAAATGCACCGATTGGTTTGCCAAATTGAATTCGTTCCTGAGAATATCGTAACGCTGAATCATAACAATCCAACGCTGCACCGATTACTCCCCAGCTGATTCCGTAACGAGCCGAGTTCAGACAACTCAATGGTCCTTTCAAACCTTTTACATTCGGTAGTATATTTTCTTTTGGCACTTTCACATTATCAAAAACTAATTCACCGGTTGCACTTGCACGAAGCGACCATTTTCCATGTGTTTCAGGTGTTGTAAAACCTTCCATTCCGCGTTGGAGAATCATTCCGCGAATAACTCCTTCTTCGTCCTTTGCCCAAACTACGGCCACATCTGCAAATGGAGCATTGCTGATCCACATTTTTGATCCGTTCAATAAGTAATGATCACCTATGTCTTTGATATTGGAGAGCATGCCGCTCGGATCCGATCCATGATCAGGTTCTGTCAGTCCGAAACAACCCATCCATTCTCCGGATGCAAGTTTTGGAAGGTATTTTTTACGTTGCGCTTCGTCGCCGAATGTATAAATCGGGTACATGACCAGCGAGCTTTGTACTGAAGCCGTCGAACGAAGACCTGAATCACCGCGCTCCAACTCTTGCATCACAAGGCCATAGGCAATCTGATCCATGCCACCACCACCATATTCAGTAGGAATGTACGGACCGAAGGCACCGATTTCAGCAAGTCCTTTAATCCATTGTTTCGGAAACTCAGCCTTTTGGCAGGCTTCTTCTACAATTGGAGATACATCCCTTTTTACCCATTCGCGGGCACTGTTACGGATAAGTTTGTGTTCTTCAGTGAGTAACTCGTCAACTAAATAATAATCGTGTGATTGGAAACGGTCTTTCGCCATGGTAGGATTGATAAATCTGGATGCGAATTTAATAGAAATTTTCTGCGTAATGAAGTTTGAACAGTGTTGAACGAATAATGTTTCGAAACATCCGTTGTTCTCTTCATTCGTTCATATTCCACGACTACCTGTTAAAATTTTCGTTTCTTTGCCATAGTGCGCATGAAAGAAGAGCCAACATTATCTGATCAGTCCGGTATCCGCAAACGCGACGGACATGAGCTCACTTACAAGTATCTTATTGCAGCCAGTCTGGCCGCATTGATGATTTCAACCTTCGCTTCCTGGTTTTTTTATTCAAGGTGGAATGAAGCCGAAGATCGATATACCGCTCAATTAACGGAAGTCAGCCAGTTGTCTCAAACGTATAGTCTGATGAAGTCTACACTGGAAGTGGCTATGACCGATCTTGCACACTTGCGAGATGAAAATGCTGAATGCTACCAATTATATCCGGTTGATAGCTCATTGCATGTGAATGTCAGAGTATATTCGAATAAATACTCCGGTCAAACATACGTAGATGTTATTCTTATTCCGAATCCGCTACCCGGGACTGTATATCATTTATGGTCCAGATATTTGAAAGAAGAACCTATCGATTGTGGAATTCTGGAACATAGCTCCATTACCACACAGTTGATGAGAAACACAACCAATGTTTCCGCCTGGTTAGTTACACTTGAACAGACGGGTATTACTCCTGATAAACCTTCCTTTACGTTTGTTGCAAAAACACAGAATTGGTAATCGATTCAGGCATGCGCTACATTGTTATTGTATTTCTTTTTTTTATTTCCTGCACTGAAAAGAAACAAGTTCATCCTTCTCTTCAAAATACAAATTGCGACAGTGCTCGGTACTCATATCGGGTCGACATTCTTCCCATCTTATCGGCGAATTGTAATTTTGGTGCTTGTCATTCCAGAGCTGCTAATCCTGATTATGATTTTACAATTTATGACAACATTGCAAGGCAAGCAGGCAATGGAAACATAGAAGATCGATTGATGTTACCAATCGAGGATCCTAAACATATGCCGGTGGGATTTAAACTTAGTGCATGTGATTATTATAAAATTCTTACCTGGGTGTATCAGGGTTATCCGGAAAATTAATTCGCAATGAATAAAAAATGGCTTTTACTTTTTGGATTCATTTTACTCACGTTGCAACTCATTGCACAAGATGATTTGCTAAAGTTGCTTGCAAAGGATAGTCTGGGTGTTCACCTTCCTGTACTTTCTACTTTCAATGGAAGCAGAATCATTAATGTGCAGACAAATGAAACGGTGAAAGGAAAAAATCTGGATTTTCGTGTCAGCCATCTCTTTGGAAATGTTGGAAAAAAAAGCGGAGGTGGTGTTCACAATTTATTTGGATTGGATCAGTCGCAAGACATTCGTCTCGCTTTTCAATATGGAATAAGTAATAAGCTAACAGTTGGAATAGGGCGGAGTAAGCGCTTTGAGAATCTGGATGGTATGATCAAGTACAAGTTGTTGGAGCAAACGACTGATCGGCAAATTCCTGTTTCTATTTCAGTTTATAGTAATATGACGTATTCAACGCGATCCGGTGCAGTAATTGAAAATGATTTATATCGGTTTACCTATTGCACGGAATTAATTTTTGCACGAAAATTTAATTCGCATTTTTCTATGGTTGTAGTGCCTTCATTCTTACACAGGAATTTTGTGATGTACTATGAGCAGAATAAAACATTCGCCTTGTCTTCCGGTTTTCGATGGAAATTTACTCCGAGCTCTTCTATCATTGTCGATTACTCGCATACTTTTAATGTCGATCAATCAACACGAAAAAATTATAATGTCCTGGGTGCAGGAGTTGAAATTGAAACCGGCGGACATGTATTTTCGATTATGTTCAGCAATGCTTCCGGAATACTGGAAAATGATTTTCTGGTCAACACCACTGATAATTGGTCTGACGGCGGATTCAAACTGAGTTTTATTATTTCTCGTGTCTTTAGAATGGATAAGCAAAAGAAAAAAGATTAAACGCATAGGTAGCGAAGAATGTAAAAGAGAAATGCAGATTACTTCAGCTAAGCAAAAGATCACTTCGACTTCGCTCAGTGAGCGTCGACTAATCACTTCGGATCACTTCGCCTTCGCTCAGTGAGCATCGACTAACCACTTCGGATCACTTCGACTTCACTCAGTGAGCATCGACTAACCACTTCGGATCACTTCGACTTCACTCAGTGACCGTCGACTAATCATGTTAGATCACTTCGACTTCGCTCAGTGAGCATCGACTAACCTCGTCGGATCACTTCGACTTTGCTCAGTGAGCATCTAACGATTATTCCGGCAATACGAAAATCGGGTTCCACGCTGAAAGTAAATCACACAATTTAATTACATAAAACCTTCTCCTGCCGATAACGTAAGACGCTTTTGATCATGCCTGATTCACTATTCAGTAAAGGAAATATTTTGTTGGCTGCCGACTCCTTGCATGGGAACGCAGTCGATTCATTGTCGGCAGATTCAATTCTGCAGGCTAATGCCATTCCTTCTTATTGGAATTCAGATTCATTGATGGCCAGTATCAGACCGGAAGGTGTAGTTGAGAAGAAACAATTATTTACAGACATTTATAAAGGTCATTTACTTCAGGCAAGAACTATCGAACCGCAGTTAAGGAATAATGTTTCTCCCATCTGGTTGTTTCCTGTATTGATATTAATCTTAATCGTTTTGACCTGGCTTAGGGTTTTTTACACCAAATATTTTGCTCAAATGTTTCAGGCATTCAGTAATAATAACCTGACAAATCAGATCGTCAGGGATGAAAATATATTGGTTCAGCGCGCTTCTGTTTACCTGAGCTTTTCTTTTTATCTGGTTGCTGCATTGTTCTTTTATCTTGTAAGCATTCATTATGGGTGGAGCATGGGAGGTTTAGGAACCGGATTTAGTCGGTTTATCTTTTTTGCTATTCTCGTTTCAGCATTTTATACCTTAAAATTTCTTATTCTAAAATTCTGCGGATGGCTCTTTGATCAGGATCGGGAGACGGCAACATACATATTCAATACCTTCCTGATTAACAATGTTCTTAGTATAGTCATGATGCCAATTATTGTACTGCTGGCCTATCATCAGGGCTTGCATGCATCGGTTTTGATCACTTTAAGTTTAATCCTTGCCGGTTTGGCATTTCTCTATCGGATTTACCGGGGCGTATTGGTTGGCTTCAATGCTCCCGGTTTCTCTCCGCTCTATTTATTTTTATATCTTTGCACCCTTGAAATTGCACCCTTGTTGGTTTTGATTCGTTTAGTCCAACAGTAGGCGATGCGTTCACCAAAAACAATCAATCCGGAAAACCCTGGCATGAACCTGAAAGTAAAAAGTATATTGGTTACCCAGCCCAAA
The DNA here is from genome assembly GCA_043721935.1 of Bacteroidota bacterium. Lineage (GTDB taxonomy): Bacteria > Bacteroidota > Bacteroidia > AKYH767-A > 2013-40CM-41-45 > JADKIH01. The sequence goes on from JAYSPU010000268.1 coordinate 13,151, forward strand.
CCAGAGACCGATAAATCGCCGTACTTTGATCTTTCTAAAAAATTCAACTTAAAAATTGATTTTCGACCTTTTATTCAGGTTGAGCCTATTGCCGCCAAAGATTTTAGAAAAGATAAAGTCAACATCCAGGAACACACTGCCGTTATTTTAACCAGTCGCAATGCTGCCGATCATTTTTTTCGGATATGCGCTGAATTGCGAATTACTGTTCCGGAAACAATGAAGTATTTCTGTATTTCGGAAAGCACGGCTTATTACCTTCAAAAATTCGTCGTCTACCGTAAACGGAAAATCTTTTTTGGAAAACAAACCATCATGGATTTGATGGATTTGATTAAAAAACACAAGAAAGAAAAGTTTCTTGTTCCATGCACTGATATCCATAAGCAGGAAATTTTCGAAACACTTGAGGCTCATCATATTGATTATGCAAAAGCCGTCATTTATAAAACCGTTGCCAGCGATCTTTCTGATTTAGCAGAGGTCAATTACGATGTGCTCGTATTCTTTAGTCCATCCGGTATTACTTCCCTTTTCAAGAACTTTCCAAAGTTCAAACAGAACAATACACGTATTGCTGCATTTGGGCCGACAACCGCTCAGGCTGTTCATAATGCAGGATTAAAACTTGATATTCAGGCTCCTGTGCCTGCTGCGCCATCGATGACCATGGCGCTTGAACAGTATATCAAAAAGAATAATAAATAATCATGACTCCAATCGGGCCCATAACAGGTCGCGATACGTTTCATAAGCTTGAAAAGCTATGTAGCCGAAACGCTTTTAGCCAACTCATGGCCGAAGGGAAAAATATTAACCTGTTTCCTTTTCGATTGATATGGGCGAAAATGGAATTACAGACTCCCTTTCCGGTTCAAGCCGGTTTTACCGTTCCAAAACGAAATTTCAAAAAAGCTGTACATCGCAATCGTATCAAACGTTTGATGCGTGAAGTGTATCGTAAAAATAAAGACATTCATTATCCGTTACTGATGGAAAGCGGAAAACAAGCAGCCTTACTTTTCGTCTATAATGGAAACCGGTTGCCCGACTTCTCCGTAACGGAAGAAAAAATAAAATTACTTTTACGACGATTTGTTGAAGATGCTAAAACTGCTGCTGAGTAAAATGCTGATCGCTTTGATCCGGTTTTATCAATTTGCACTTTCTCCATTGATTCCTAAAAGTTGTCGCTTTGAACCAAGCTGTTCAGTCTACTCTATACAGGCCATTCAAAAATATGGCCCATTCAAAGGTAGTTGGCTAATGCTTAAACGTATTTCAAAATGTCACCCCTGGGGAGGACATGGATATGATCCTTTACCATAATTCAATTTAATATTTCGTCAGAAAAAAATCCAATCGTTGTCATGATAAAAAAATATAAACTTTACCTCGTCATTGCTTTCACTGCACTTGTTTCTATAGGCTCGTACAGTTTCGTTGATGATTATTTTGAAGTTTCAAAAAACCTCGACATCTTTTCTACATTATTCCGTGAGGTCAATTTGTATTACGTGGATCCTGTGGATCCCGGAAAATTGATGAAGAAAGGAATTGATCAGATGTTGAATGATCTGGATCCATACACAAACTTTATTCCTGAAGCAGACATTGAAGATTATCGTTTCATGACTACAGGGCAATACGGTGGTATTGGTGCTGTCATTCGTCAAAAAGGAGATTATGTAGTGGTGAGTGATCCATACGAAGGTTATCCTGCACAAAAATCCGGATTGATTGCAGGTGATTTGATTCTTGAAATCGATGGAAACTCAACAAAAGGAAAAAGAACAGATGAGATCAGTCGCTTCCTGAAAGGTTCTCCAAAGACTCAGGTAAAATTGTTGATCAAACGCGATGGAGAGGCAAATACTTTCGAAAAAACGTTAACACGCGAAGAGGTAAAAGTAAAAAGTGTTCCTTTCTCCGGAATGATTGCAAATGGAATTGGCTATATTAAATTAAACAGTTTTACTGAAAGTTGCGGGAAAGATGTTGCTGACGCATTGAAGACATTAAAATCTTCCGGAAATTTAACAGGATTGGTTTTTGACTTGCGTGGAAATCCGGGTGGATTGTTGAACGAAGCGGTGAACATATCTAATGTATTTGTTGAACGAGGGAAAGATATTGTCAATACCAAAGGAAAGTTGAAAGATCAGGATCGTACGTATAAAGCGATCAACGAAGCGATCGATACCAACATTCCTGTCGTTGTACTTGTCAACAGTGGTTCTGCTTCTGCATCGGAAATTGTTTCAGGGTCACTGCAGGATTTAGATCGTGCTGTTATTCTCGGACAACGTACTTTCGGAAAAGGTCTGGTACAAACGACTCGTCCATTGTCTTACAATTCACAGGTGAAAATTACAACTGCGAAATATTACATACCGAGTGGTCGTTGTATTCAAGCATTGGATTATACGCACCGCAATGAAGATGGAAGCGTAGGCAAGGTTCCGGATTCTTTAGTGACTGCGTTTAAAACCAGTGTCGGAAGAAAAGTATTTGACGGCGGTGGCGTTTTACCCGATGTAATTACTGAACCAAGAAAACTAAGCACCATCTCTATTAGCCTGTTGAATAAAAATCTGATTTTTGATTATGCAACCTTGTATCGTAAAAATCATCCCACAGCTTCAGGCGATCTGGTTCATCTCACCGATACAGACTTCGAAGATTTTATTCGTTTTATTTCTGATAAAGAATACGACTATACAACAAAGACAGAAAAGTCACTTGATGATATAAAGAAAAATAGTGAGGATGAAAAGTATTACAACGACATCAAGAATGAATTCGATGCCTTGAAAGCTAAGCTGACACATAACAAGTCAGACGATGTGTTGCGGAATAAAGGGGAGATCGTTTCATTGCTCGAGGAAGAAATCGCCGGACGTTACTTTTATCAATCAGGTCGTATTCGTCAGGCATTGACAACTGACAAAGATGTTACACGCGCATTGGAAGTTTTAAAGGATGCGAATTATTATAAGGGAATTTTGAGTGGTGCTGTAAAAGCAGATGCTGCTCAACCTTCTACTGATGTGAAGCATTAACAAATCGTACGCTTTGGTTTTCTACTATGCTACCCATTAAATCGAGGCAGCCTTATCTTTATTACACAGGATTAATTCTCTTAGTGGCAGGAATGCCATTGTCACTTTTTTTGACAAGCATCTCGCAGTTTTTTCTGGCGGGTTCATTCTTGCTCGAGGGGAATGTCCGGGAAAAATTCAAACGATTTTTTGCCAATAAGTTTGCAGTGGCATTTGCAGGTATTTGGTTACTTCATCTCATCGGATTAATCTGGACGTCTGATTTAAACGAAGGCTTCCGCGACTTGCGAATTAAACTGCCCTTGTTAATTCTTCCTCTGATGCTTGCCGGATCTCCATCACTACCTCGTAAAATCAGGAATCTGCTGTTGTTGGTTTTTACCGGAGCTGTAGTCATTGGAACTTTAGTAAGCATGGCTGTACTTACCGGTTTCATTCACCGTCCTGTTCGCGATATCCGTGATGTTTTTATTTTTAATGTTTCCCATATTCGTTTTGCATTATTTGTTTGCTTGTCTGTATTTATACTTATACGATTGGCTTTTGTGGATAATAATGTAAAAGAGTATTTTCTTAAAATTTCTGCTGTAATAATAATCGTCTGGTTATTTGTTTTTCTCTTCATCGTTGAGTCGATGACGGGCTTGTTGATTTTATCGACAGTTACATTTTTTGTTTCGTTGTATAGAATTATCATGCATTGTTCTTTAATACAAAAAGGATTGTTGATTTGTGGTATCATCGCTTTTCCAATCATAGTGTTCATCGGTTTGAAATCTGTTATTCATGATTTTTATCACCGTCATCCTGTGGTTATAAATGAAAATGAAAAAACTGCATTAGGAAACGACTATACATTTAATCAGGATGACAAATCAGTTGAGAATGGTTACCGAATGTGGATCTATGTTTCAGAAAACGAAATGCGAAGTGCATGGAATCAGCGAAGTGATTTGAAATATGATTCACTCGATTCGCGTAAACAGGAAATGAGATTTACGCTCATCCGCTTTTTAACCAGTAAGGGTTGGAGGAAAGATGCCAACGCTGTAAACAAACTTTCTGCAACTGAAGTTCATGCTATTGAAAATGGAATTGCCAATGTGAATTATCAGAATCTTTCCAATATCCGATCACGATTGATTCAAATTGTCTGGGAGTTTGATCAGTTTTCCAGAGGAGCTAATCCGAGCGGACATTCCGTTACACAACGTCTTGAATTCTGGAGAGCGGCCAAAGGAATTGTTGTGAAAAATTTCTGGATCGGCGTTGGCACAGGTGATTTGAAGGAGTCCTTTAAAAAAGAATATGAATTGATGCACTCGCAGTTGGATACTGAACATAGACTTCGCGCACACAATCAATACATTTCTATTTTTGCGGCATTTGGAATTATTGGGTTACTGTATTTTCTGTTCGCTCTTTTTTATCCGGTGCGTTCTAGATTTCATCAACCGTTGTTCATGATCTATTTTTTAATCGCTCTTTTATCTATGATTACAGAAGATACATTGGAAACACAGTCAGGAGCAACATTCATTGCTTTCTTTTTCTGCTTTTTTCTTTTTACTTCTGACGATTTAAAGGAAAATAAAATAGAATCTGCTCCTTCACTGATAAAGGAGTAATTTCATTCATACAATGACAATCTTCAGGCACTAATCTGCACTCATCACATTTTTTATCTACAACTAAATAAGTTGCTCGCTTTCCAATCGGTGCCCAGCGTGAAGGATCCATTGGTTGAATTGGCGGATATAATCCCAGAGCAAATTTTCCCAACGCTGCCGCAATGTGCAAAGGTCCGGTGCTGGCTGCTATAACTCCATCGCATCGTTGAATAAAAGCAATCAGTTCTGGTAAAGTGAATCGGCCCGTTACATCTTTCACATGCGGAGGTAAATCTTTTACCCAATACTCCAGCATTTCTTTTTCTCTTTCTCCACCGGTAATGAAGAGTTGAAATTGTTCAGCCGGCAATGATTTTATCAGTTCTTCAAAATGTTCAAGACTCCATTCACGTGCACTTCCATGAGATTTAGGGTGGAGGATTAAATTTATTTTTCCTGGTTGAATAAAATTTTTGAACTCTGTTTCCAGTTCAGGAATTTTATCAAATGAAAAAAGTGAAAATAATTCATCTTCTTTAAGTGTAGCATCAATTCCAAGTGGCTTGAGTAAAACCATGTTCAATAAGGCTTCGTGAATTCCGGAATTTTTTCTGCTTAATGTTACTAACCGGTTGCAAGTTGTCCAATGATATACTCTGTTTCGTGTGCCGATTCGCATTGGTACTCCTGCATCTTTCGCTGCTTTTGAAATGGATTTTCTTGGATACACATGAATGATGACATCTGCATTCAATGATTTTAAAAAAGCTGCTTGTTCAGTTTCTGTTTCTTTTTCAAACGTATCATAATTAACAAATTCATCGATTGCAGAACAACAATCAATAGCGGCTCTTGTATAGGTTTTACCTAAAAAAAGAAGTTGAGCATTCGGAAACACTTCCTTGATTCTTCCGGCCAATGGAAGAGTAAGCACGACGTCGCCAATGGCATCCGTTCGACTGATGATGATTCGTTGAGGTATTTTATCTGTCATTTTCTTCTCCACAATTCGCGTAGCTTGGCATATTTCAGATAGGTGGCATTAGCTGAAATGCGAGCAATGATAAATCCGTAATAGCCATCTAAAAATCCTCCGAGCAAGATATAATCCCGGATGAATTTATAAATGGGTTTTATAATTAATGAAAACATTCCAGCACGTTGACCTTCTTCAAATGCACTTCGCGCTCCAATAGTAGTGAAAGAGTTGACTTGTTTCAAGTGATCTTCCAGACTGTAGTAGGAATAGTGTAATAAATCTCCTTTCAGGAATTTTTTATTCTTTGGATCGTGAAGCAAAAGCTGATCATGCGGATTTTTCCCGCCCCATTGCGCTTTTCCTTTTTCAAAGTACCGTAGTTTTTGATCGGGATACCAGCCGCCATGTCTGATCCATTTTCCACAATAATTTGTGAGACGATTAAAATAATAACCATCTGCTATTGGATTGTTTTTTATCTCAAACAGAGAAGCAGTTAATTCAGGCGATAATTCCTCGTCTGCATCAAGCGAAAGAATATAGGGATAGCTGGCAAGGGTTAATGCGTAATTTTTCTGTTCAATGTGTCCGGCAAATGGATTCGAATAAAAACGGACATTGAATGAGGCGCAAATTTCTGCGGTGCGGTCGGTCGAAAAGGAATCTACCACAAGGATTTCATCCGCCAATGCC
>JAYSPU010000269.1:0-1586 GCA_043721935.1 Bacteroidota bacterium
ATTCCTTTTCCGTTGATGACATTGAAAAACTCTTCCCAGTTGACTTCACCGAATTTGTAATTTCTGCGTGTTTCATCGTACTTAAGTTCGGGATCAGGAATGGTAAGACCGATATTCTCTGCTTGAGGAACTGTTCTGTCTACAAATCGTTGACGCAATTCATCATTCGAATATCGTTTTACTTTCCATCGCATCAACTCTGCTGAGTTAGGCGAATCTGTATCAGATGGGCCAAACATCATTAACGATGGCCACCAAAACCGATTCACGGAATCCTGCGCCATTGCTTTTTGCTCTGGTGTGCCTTTCATCAACGTGGCTAAAATTTCATAGCCTTGTTTGTGATGAAAATTTTCTTCTTTGCAAATACGAACCATGGCTCGTGCATAAGGTCCGTATGAACCTTTTGCCAATGCTGTCTGATTGATAATTGCTGCTCCATCTACTAACCATCCGATCGTTCCTATATCAGCCCAGGTTAAAGTAGGGTAGTTGAAGATGCTGCTGTATTTTGCTTTGCCACTGAGAAGATCATCCAGAATTTCTTCACGACTGACTCCTAATGTTTCTGTTCCGCTATAGATATATAATCCATGGCCTGCTTCATCCTGAACTTTTGCGAGTAAGACAGCTTTTCTTCTAAGACTTGGCGCTCGTGAAATCCAATTTCCTTCCGGAAGCATACCGACAACTTCAGAGTGTGCATGCTGACTCATCATTCGAATCAGTTGCTTCCGATAACGTTCCGGCATCCAGTCTTTCGCTTCAATAATTTCTCCCTTGTCAATCCTTTCCTGGAAGTGCTGCTCTCTTTCTTTTTCAGTTAATGTCTGCATGTTCATTTTTTAAAAGTAATGGGTTCCTTTTTCCAAAACAATGATTTCTGTCAATTGGTTCAGATCCGGTGATAATCACCTTTCCATTTTGAAACCGTTTTTTTTATCTCTTCTCCCGAAAGGTGTTCGTGAATCGCTTTCTCACAAAGTTCGGGAAATTCTTCGTCGGGCGAAAAGCGTAGTGCTATAATTTGCTGCATTCTCAGGCGATGGTCTAAGGGTTTTCCGGTCAATTGATAATGCCTGAAATTTTCTTCTGTCCGTATCACTCTGTCCTGTAAACGTACACCGAAAAACCGTATAAAAAAGAAAAAAAGCACGATAATGATACTCGTCATCATGATTATTCCGGACTCAAGTAAGAGGTCTGTTTGAGTGTTTTGGATCAGATTGATGGCTGAAAGCACAAAGGTGGTGAGCACCATTGCGAATAAAATGCCGTGAAATAGAGGATTAAACCGTTTGTGGTTAGAATAATTTTGTTTTTTCATAAGAATAGAAGAAAAACAAAGCTAATCTTTTTCGGTTTTTTATGCAATGGATCTTCGTTTCACGGCTGATTGATTTTTTGTTACTTGCCGCCTGATGGGAATTAATGGCAAAAAGGTAATTATTTCTGTAACCAGCGATCTGGTAACCGATCAACGGGTTCATCGTTCAGCACTGACTCTCACGAATATGGGATGCAATGTGACACTTGTAGGCCGAAAACTTCCTTCATCTCTTCCGGTTGAAAATCGTGTGTACAAG
>JAYSPU010000270.1:0-1863 GCA_043721935.1 Bacteroidota bacterium
TGCCTTGTGACATGCAGCGAAAGTAGGCAAAGATGAGCAATTTACAAATCAGAAAGCGCTAATCGGGGATGCGTAAACTGTCAGGTTAAGTCAGTGAAAAGACATAAATGAAACAAACTGATTTACAATTTCCGGACATGTTTCAAATCGAGAAGATTCATGGCATTGGAACCTAATCCTTCTATGTTATGTTGATACAATCGCAGCACTTTGTCATAATATAGAATGATAACAGGCGCATCTTCCATTATCAATTGATCCATTTCTCTGTATAAATGAAAACGAATGGTATCATTTGTCTCTGTTCCTGCTTTTTCAAATAAACGATCGAATTTCGGATTTGAATAATGCGTATAATTCGGTCCGGAAGGAGCGAAGTTTTTAGAATAGAAAAGTGATAAATAGTTTTCAGCATCCGGATAATCAGCGATCCAGGAAGCACGGAAGAAATTCAGTTTTTGTTCTGCAATCATTTTGCGATGAACAGCAGCTTGATTCACATCGATTTTAATTTTAAAGCCTAAATTTTCCCACCGACTTTTAATAAATTCTGAAAGATCCTGATACGTCGATGTAGTATTCATTGTAATCTCCGGTAGTCCTTTGCCTCCGGGAAATCCGGCTTCCTTTAGAAGAGCTATAGCTTTGTCCGGATTGTATTCATAACCGATTACCGTTGTATTAAAAGACGGTAATCCGGGTGGAACGAATCCATTTTCTCCGGCTCTACCCATGTTGTTTCTCAGGTAGGCCATCATGGTTCGTCTGTCAACACCATACGACAAGGCTTTTCTGATTCGTACATCATTTAAGGCGGAAGAAGACTCCATCAGAATTCCGAGATATTCAGTATTTAAATACGGCTCAGTCTGCATGATAAATTTTGACTTATACTTCTCACGCAACTCTCCGGATCGGGTTAGCAATTCATCTTTATAGGAGACATCAAGTCCGGATAAAAAGTCGAGTTTGCCTTTTATAAATTCAATGAAAGCACTTTGTTTATCGGTGATGAAGTAAATTTCTACTGCATCCAGAAAAGGTAATTTATTTCCTTCTGTTTGTTCAAAGTAATTTTCATTTTTCAATAAGACCAGACGAACACCTTCTTTCCAGAGTGAAAAAACAAATGGTCCTGTTCCGATTGGATGACTTCTGAAATCTGTTCCGTAATGTTCTGTTATTTCATGAGGTACAACGGCACAATACGGCATGGTAAGCAAACCTAAAAACGGAGGAAAAGCTGCATTTAATTTCACGGTGAGCGTAGTATCATCTATAGCACTCCAGCCGTTAACTTTTCCATTCTCATCTCTGGAAACAGCGTTCATGACCCAGCTTCCGGGTGAAGCTGTTTTTGCATCGGTCAGACGGTTAAAGGAATAAATAAAATCAGAAGCTGAAACTAATCTGCTGCTATCCTTTCCAAACAATGGATGGTGGTGAAAAAATACATCGTTACGCAAATGAAAAGTATAACGTGAACCATCTTCTGTAATGTCCCAGGTTTTTGCAATGCATGGGACAATGTGAAGAGATGAATCCAATTGAACGAGTCCGTTAAACAACTGCATACACGGCCAGATGATAGACTGATCTTTTGCAAATGCCGGATCAAGTGTAGAAAGTCCGCTTGCTTCGTTGTAACTGAATACTTTTTTATCGCCATGATCATGGTTTCCATCCTGACAGGAAAACAGGAACAGGAGCAAGGCAACGATGAAAAATGGTTTCAAATTAATCATACAGTTTATATGGTGGACGTACCATCTGTTACAAACCTACTAAACAAAATGAAAAAGAAAACGCTCCCAATGAAAAGCTTATTCAACTTTTATCCAACAGGAAATTGGGTAGTGATCG
>JAYSPU010000271.1:0-19622 GCA_043721935.1 Bacteroidota bacterium
TGCCATTATTTGGCATTTCAGGAAACTACTCATTTCTCATTTTCATTGTTGCAATGTTTGCTTGTCATTTATTAATGCCAATGCATCACGGACAACATAATGAACATTCTACAATCAATAAAAAAGAAAATCATGAATCACATCAACATTAAAAAATTCGGATTGGCATTCGGTATTACAGGTGCGTTACTATACTTCGGTTGCGCATTGGTCATGCTTGTGTTAGGTCATGATAGTACGGTAAATTTCTTCAACACTTTACTTCATGGCTTAGATGTTTCTTCGATAATCAGAATGGACATTTCACCTGTGGAAGAGCTATTAGGTCTTGTACAAACATTTATTCTTTGTTGGCTTATCGGTGCGTGCATTGCAGCTATCTACAATGTTTCATTAAATAAAAAATCATGAACTGAATTCAGTTAGTCTTAAAAAAATAAGCAAAATGAAAAAAAAATATGAGTTAGAAGGAATGAGTTGTGGTAGTTGCGTCAACAATATAAAGGAAGCGTTGGAGCAACTCCCTGATGTTACAGGGGCGGAAGTGCAACTGAATCCGCAAAGGATAGTTATTACCATGAGCAACCCGGTTAGTGTTGACCAATTGCAAGCCCAGCTTAACAAGGCGGGACATTATACAATTAGGGAGGTTGATTCAAAATTGTCAACAGCTTAAAGCGAAAATTGCAAACCAAAAACATTAATCAATATGAAAAAGAAAGAACGAAAAGTATTGAAGAAAAAATTTCTCACTGCAATTAATAAGGTAATAAAGGATAATAAAGATGTCCTGAAAAATGAAACAAAAAGGGCTATTAAAAAATCCATTAAACAAATTGTGAAGAAGACCGATAAAAAAAGAAAAGCGTTTCCACAAAAAAGAAAAAAACAGTTTTGAATAAAGCTAAATAAATAATAACAATTAATCAATTTACTCTTAAAAATAAAAAATTATGTTCTACGATGGTTATCACTTCTGGGGAATGCACCTTATATGGTGGTTCGTTTGGGTAATTCTGCTCTTTTGGATTTTTGCAACGCCTTACGATGTCCCCGGACAGCGAAGGAAAAAAGATTCACCGCTTGACATCTTGCAAAAGCGTTTCGCTTCCGGTCACATCACAACCGAAGAATATCAGGAGAAGAAAATAATTCTTGAAAATGATTTACGAAAAACATTTAATACTTCTTCAAAATGAAAATTGCTTCTTTAAAATTCGGTCTTGCGCTTGGAATTGCGTTCAGCATTTCATTCTTAATATGCAACATCATTTTTGCCATTGGCGGAAAAGATTTCAGCTTAAATATTGTAAACACTCTTTTTCATGATATGGATTTCATGCCGCTCATGATTAATAGCGGTTTTAATATTGGTAAGCTTCTTTGTGGATTGATAATTCTTTTCCTTGAAGGATTGTTCACAGGATATGTTACTGCATCTATTTACAATTCACTTAATAAAATTAAACAATGAAATCAATTAAAAATTTCTCAGAAATCCGGCTAAGTGATTTGCCACTTGTGGGTGGTAAAAATTCTTCGCTTGGTGAAATGTTCAGCGTGTTGTCTTCAAAAGGTATTCGTGTGCCTGATGGTTTTGCAATAACTGCAGATGGCTACTGGCAATTTCTGAATGAAAATAAACTTGTTGATAAATTGAACACTGTTCTTTCAAAGCTTGACAAAAATAAATTCAACAATCTTTCTGAAATAGGTTCCGCTGCTCGCAAGCTATTGTTGGAATCTGCATTTCCTCCTGAATTAAAAAATGAAATCATTGAAGCTTATCAAAAGCTTTGCGAAAGAGAAGGGAAGGATATTTCGCTTGCAGTTCGAAGCAGCGCAACAGCAGAAGATTTGCCCAACGCAAGTTTTGCGGGGCAGCAGGAATCGTATCTGAATGTGCGTGGTGAAGAAAATTTAATCAAAGCGTGTCAACGTTGTTATGCTTCGCTCTTTACTGACCGTGCAATCAAATACAGAAATGATAATGGTTTCGACCACATGAAAGTTGCCTTATCAATCGGTGTGCAGTTGATGGTGCGTTCCGATTTATCAAGTTCAGGAGTGATGTTTACAATGGAACCTGATTCGGGTTTTGAAAATGTGGTTTTAGTTTCAGGCGCATGGGGACTTGGCGAAAATGTAGTTCAGGGAACTGTAAACACTGATGAATTTCTGGCATTCAAACCATTGTTGAATAATGCGAAACAACCAATTATTTCACATAAGCTTGGCAGCAAAGCAAAAACCATGATTTACTCTGAAAAGAATGTTGCTGAAATTCTCAAGCCCGAAGATGCCATCGTAAATCTTGACACACCACCTGAAAAAAGAGAGCAATTTATTTTGAATGATGATGAAATAATTCAATTGGCAAATTGGGCTTGTGATATTCAGAAACATTATAAATGTCACATGGACATTGAATGGGCTAAAGATGGCGAAAGCGGAAAATTATTTATTGTACAGGCGCGACCGGAAACAGTACACAGCAATAATCCCAACCGCCAAATATTCCGTCAATATCATTTAAAGGAAAAAGGAAAAGTGCTTTGCAGTGGAATAGGTTTGGGTAACAGAATTGTAAGTGGTAAAGCTCGCATACTTCATTCGCCTTCTGAAATTTCAAAACTGAATGAGGGAGATATTTTAGTTACCGGGCGCACCGACCCCGATTGGGACCCCGTTTTGAAAAAAGCGGCAGCTATCATAACTGACCAGGGAGGACGCACATCACACGCAGCTATTGTTGCGCGTGAAGTTGGCGCAGTTGCAATTGTTGGAACCGGTAACGGAACACAGGTAATAAAAGAGGGACAGGAAATTACAGTATCCGCTGCCGAAGGCGATACCGGAAATATTTACGAAGGTTTGTTGAAGTGGGACGAAATAGAAATTGACATCTCAAACATTCATAAACCGGAAACAAAAGTGATGCTCATACTTGGTCATCCTGATGAAGCATTTCGATATTCTTTTCTTCCCAATGATGGTGTGGGATTGTTACGCATGGAATTTATTGTAAGCAATGCAATCGCCATTCACCCGATGGCGCTGAAACATTTTGAAAAAATTACTGATACAGAAGCAAAAGAAAAAATTGAAAAACGCACGAAACAATTTCGCAACAAAGAAGAATATTTTATTCAAAAGCTTGCGGAAGCCACAGCGATTATTGCAGCAGCATTTTATCCCAATGATGTGATTGTGCGTATGAGCGATTTTAAATCGAATGAATATGCAAACCTGCTTGGCGGAAAACAATTTGAACCGAAAGAAGAAAATCCGATGATTGGTTTTCGCGGTGCATCGCGCTATTATCATCCGCTTTACAAAGAAGGTTTTGAAATGGAATGTAAAGCAATGAAAGTGGTGCGTGATGAAATGGGATTAACTAATGTAAAACTGATGATACCATTTTGCCGCACTGTATCTGAAGCGCAAAAAGTAATTGAGGTAATGAATGAGTTTGGTTTATCACGCGGAGAAAACGGTTTAGAACTTTATGTGATGATAGAAATTCCAAGCAACGCATTGCTTGCTGAAGAATTTGCAAAACATTTTGACGGCTTCTCCATTGGCTCCAACGACCTTACACAACTAACACTTGGCGCAGACCGCGATTCTGAATTGTTGAGTGAAATATTCAGCCCATTTGACCCAGCTGTAATGCAACTGATAAAAATGACAATTGAGAAAGCAAAAGAATCAGGAACTCACACAGGTCTTTGCGGACAAGCGCCAAGTGATTATCCAGAATACGCCAATTTTCTTGTGGAGAATGACATTGATAGTATTTCGTTTAGTCCGGATGCCTTAATAAAAGGAATTGAAAATATTAATGCAGCTGAAAAATTGCGTAAATCATTTATTCCGCTTAATGTTTAAAATAGGTACAATTAAAACTGATGAATGTATTATCAAGTTAATTAGTAATTGAAAAAATAAATTTCTGTCAAAAAGAAAATAAAAATATTTAAACAGCAGTACAGGATGAATGATTATAAAAATCCAAATCTCGAATCTCTTGTTAAAAAAGTTTATGATGAGGGAATTGAGAAAGCAAAGGAAGAAGCGAAGCAAATCATTGAAGACGCGAAGCAGCAATCTGCTGAATTGATGGCAGAAGCGGAAAAGCAAATTGCAAACTTGAAAGAGCAATCATTGAATGAAGTAAACAGGATGCGGGAAAATTTAAACAGCGAAATGAAAACAGTTGCACAGCAAACTGTTAGCACTGTGAAAAATGAACTTGCATCAATAATTATTAACAGGATTGCAATACCGGAAATCAGTAAAGCATTAAAAGAAAAAGAATTTTTGGAAAAAATAATTTTCACATTAGTGCAAAAATGGAATCCTGCAGATACAAATTTTAAATTTGAATTATTGTTGAACAAAGATGATGAAGCACAATTGAAAGATTTTTTTGAGCAGCGGATACGAAAAGAATTGGGCGTTGAAATGGAAATAATAATTGAAAATAAAATTAAGAGCGGGTTTAAGATTGGCGTGAAAAATGAAAATTACTATGTAAGTTTCTCCGATGTGGATTTTGAAAATTTCTTTAAAGGGTATTTGCGAACAAACACACTCGATTGGATTTACGGAAAAAAGGAAAATGAAATTAAATAAGCAAAAATATTTTTATTTAATCTCCGGATTACCGGACATTTCCTTGCAGGATGCGTATGTGCCATTTTCTGCAAAGATTTTTTTGGATGAGTTGAAAAATAAAATTGATAATGAAGATTTCGCGCTCGTATGTATGTTATACTACATCAAGGATAACCATAATCTGCTTGATATACTTTTCAACAAAAACAATACGTTGAAACCCGAAGGATATTATTCATTGGCGGATTTGAAAAAAAGTGTTGATGGCAATGTATTGTTGCCACAATACATGAATGATTTCATTACCTCATTCAGGGAAGATAAAAACAGTTACACAGAAGCTGAATGGGAATTCAAACTTACCGAAGCATATTTCAGGGCAGCACAAAAAACTGAAAATGAATTTTTAAATCAGTGGATGGAATTTGAATTGAATCTGAAAAATCTGATGCTTGTAATGAGCAACCGCAAACAGGAACTTCCTTTTTCTGAAATTATTTTAGAAGCCAATGAAATGGCTGAACTGATGAAAGAAAATCCTGCTGCCGATTTCAGCACGCAGCCATGCATTGATTTTATGAATCAGGTTGTACAAATTATTGAAACAGAAAATTTAATTGAGCGTGAAAGAAAAGTTGATGCACTCCGATGGAAGAAAGTTGAAGAAATGACTTTCTTCAATTATTTCACCATAGAAGCGATTCTAAGTTTCATCATTAAACTGATGATACTTGAAAGATGGAACATGCTGAAACAGTTACAGGAAAAAGAATTTCTTTCTTCCATTCTCAAATCATTTACAAAAAAAATTAAAATACCCCACGCCGTAAATTAATATAACGATGAGAACCGGAAAAGTAAAAGCAATCGTTTCAAACTTAGTAATCGTGGCAGCAGAAGATGTTGTGGCGCAGAATGAAATTTGCCATATCCGTCTCGGAGAAATTATTCTTAAAGCAGAGGTTATAAAGGTTAACGGCAACGAAGCTTATGTACAGGTGTTCGAAAGCACACGGGGTTTGAAGGTGGGTGATGAAGTGATTTTTCAGGGACACTTACTTGAAGTAACTCTCGGACCGGGCATCCTCACAAAAAAATATGATGGCTTGCAAAATGACCTCGATAAGATTGAAAATATTTTTCTTAACCGCGGCACTTATACCGAAGCATTTGATATGAACAGTGAATGGGATTTTATTCCGCTTACAAAAATTGCTGAAATAGTTTTTGCCGGAAGCTGGCTCGGTGAAGTGAAAGAAAAAAATATTCCGCACAAAATAATGGTGCCGTTTATTCTTGAAGGAGAATATCGTGTAAAGAAAATTGCAGAAGCCGGACGTTATAAATTGATAGATAAGATTGCCACACTCGAAGATAAAAACGGAAATGAAACAGAAGTATCAATGGTGCAGAAATGGGCTGTGATTAAACCGCTGAAAGGATATAAAGAAAAAGTTCGCCCATATAAATTATTGGAAACAGGTGTTCGGATTATAGATATGATGAATCCGCTTGCTGAAGGCGGAACAGGGTTTATTCCCGGTCCGTTTGGCAGCGGGAAAACTGTTTTGCAACATGCAGTTGCGCGACAAGCGAAAGTAGATATTGTTGTTATGATTGCCTGCGGTGAACGTGCCAATGAGATTGTAGAAATTTTCACAGAATTTCCGCTGCTTGATGACCCGCAAACAAAAGGTAAGCTCATTGACAGAACGGTTATTATCGCCAACACTTCTAACATGCCCGTGGCATCACGTCAGGCATCTGTTTATACCGGGATGACGATTGCTGAATATTATCGGGCGATGGGATTAAAAGTTTTAGTGCTAGCAGATAGCACTTCACGATGGGCGCAGGCATTAAGAGAAATGTCGAACCGTATGGAAGAACTCCCCGGTCCTGATGCCTACCCGATGGATTTACCTGCTGTAGTTTCTGCTTTTTATGCACGGGCAGGTCAGGTGAAATTACTGAACGGTGCCGAAGGTAGCATTACATTTATCGGAACAGTTTCACCCGCAGGAGGAAATTTGAAAGAGCCGGTAACAGAAGCGACAAAAAAAGCTGCACATAGTTTTTATGCATTGTCGCAACATCGTGCAGACAGCAAACGCTATCCTGCCATTGATGCCATTGAAAGTTATTCAAAATTTCTCGACTATCCTGAACTGGTCACTTACATGCAGGAAACCATTGCTCCAAACTGGAAAACCGAAGTAGTGAAAATGAAAGACAGGTTATTCAAAGGGCATGAAGCAATGGAACAAATAAGCATACTCGGTGATGATAATGTTCCGCTTGATTATCACGAAAAATTTTGGAAGTCAGAGTTGATTGACTTTGTTATTCTTCAACAGGATGCTTTCGACAGCGTGGATAGTTTCACTTCGATTGAACGATTAAAATACATGCAGCAAAAAATTTCTGAAATCTGCGAAACACCTTTTAACTTTTCTTCTTACGATGAAGTTGGAGTTTATTTCAGAGCTATCATCAATGCATGGAAGCAAATTAACTATTCACAATTTCAATCAGAAGAATTTAAAAATTTCAACAAACAATTAGATGAAATATTAAATCAAAGAAAAAAGGCGAATGCAAACGTTACCGTTTAAAAAAATACATACAAAGGTTATTCAGTTAACCAAAGCCACGTGCACACTCGAAGCAACAGGTGTGGGCAATGAAGAGATGGCGTTTGTTGACGGCAAATCTGCGCAGGTAGTAAAAATAAATGGAAGACAGGTTACGCTGCAAGTGTTTGAAGGAACCGAAGGAATTAAAACAGATGCAGAAGTTGTGTTTCTTGGTAAAGCGCCTTCCTTAAAAGTAAGCAATGAATTGGGCGGAAGATTTTTCAATGCCTATGGTGAACCAATAGACGGAAAATATGCTCCGGAAGGAAAGGAAGTGGAGATTGGCGGACCCTCGTTAAACCCTGTAAGAAGAAAGCAACCTTTTGATTTGATTGCAACCGGCATTGCAGGAATTGATTTGAACAACACATTAGTTGCCGGTCAAAAAATTCCATTCTTCGCTGATGCCGACCAACCGTACAATTCCGTTATCGCTCTTGTAGCGCTTCGTTCCAATGCCAATAGAATAATTCTTGGCGGCATCGGTCTTTCCAATGATGATTACCTGTATTTCAGAAATCTTTTTGTGAATTCAGACATGCCGGAAAAAATTATCGGTTTCATCAACACTACCGAAAATCCTACAGTGGAACGTTTGCTTATTCCTGATATGACATTGGCGGCAGCAGAATATTTCGCTATTGAAAAAAATGAAAAAGTATTAGTGCTGCTCACTGACATGACATTGTATTGCGATGCACTAAGTATTGTTTCCAATCGCATGGACCAGATACCTTCAAAGGACAGCATGCCCGGTTCCTTGTACAGCGACCTTGCAAAAATTTATGAGAAGTCGGTACAATTACCTTCAGGCGGTTCCATTACTATTATTTCAGTAACTACTATTTCCGAAGGCGATATAACACATGCCATACCCGACAACACCGGTTACATCACCGAAGGGCAATTATTTTTAAGGAGAGATACTGAAATAGGAAAAGTAATTATTGACCCGTTCCGCAGTTTATCACGATTGAAGCAACTCGTTATTGGAAAGCAAACAAGAGAAGACCATCCGCAGGTGATGAATGCAGCTATTCGTTTGTATGCCGATGCAGCGAATGCAAAAACGAAATTGGAAAATGGGTTTGATTTGAGTGACTATGATAAGCGCACATTGAATTTTGCAAAAGAGTATGCACGACAAATACTCGCCATTGACATCAATTTAGATATAACGAAGATGCTGGACATTACCTGGAATTTATTCAAAAGAAATTTTAAACAGGAAGAGCTTGGTATAAAGAAACAATACATTGAACAATATTGGGAAAAAGCAACAGATAGTATTGAGGAAGAAAATTCTGCTGAAGATGAAAATATAAATCCTGCAAATACTTCATTCAAACAACGAAATAAATTAGTGGCGAAATGGCAATAAAATTTCAATACAATAAAATTTCGTTGCAGGAAATACAGAAGCAACTGAAAGCGCGCTTAGATGCCCTGCCGGTAATTAAATATAAAGAAGCTATTCTGCGAGCTGAAGCGGAAAAAGCAAAAAAGAAAATGATGGAGCTGGAAAATAATATTTTGAATAAAATGAAACAGCATGAATACATGAACATGCTATGGCAGGAATTTCCGCAGGATGTGATAACAGTGAGCGAAATAAAAACAAGCATGAAAAATATTGCAGGAGTAAAAACACCGCAATTAGAAAATGTAGCGTTTGTAGTAAAACCGCTTTGCCTGTTCAACTATCCGCTCTGGGTTTCTAACGGAATTGCACTGCTGAAAGAATTGGTGAGTATGTCTATTGAAAAAAAATTATTGAGCATCAGAACAGCATTGTTAGATGCGGCAAGAAAAAAAACAACGCAGAAAGTTAATCTCTATGAAAAAATGCAGGTGCCGGATTACCTCCATGCAATTTCAAAAATTAAAAAGTTTATAAACGATGAAGAAAGTTTAAGTAAGGCAACACAAAAAATAATGAAGAAAAGAATTTTATCCATTTAAAATCTGAAGCTATGATTGTACCGATGACAGAATTTTCAATGCTTATTTTCCACAGGGAGTATGATGCTTTTCTGCAGGAGCTTAGAAAGACAGGCGTTTTTCATGTAATTGAAAAAGGTAAAGAAGAAGATACAGAGCAAGCGCAACGCAGGCAGAAGATGACAGAAATTGACAATGCCATCACACTGCTGCTTGCGCATAAAACAGAAGATAAAGCGCTATCAGGTAATATAAATAAAACTGCGGATGAAATTTTAGAAGAGCTAAAACATGCGAAAGAAAAATCAGAAGAAGAAACTTCCACAGAGTTGAAAAAAAATCCGGAGCAATATCCGTCCGCATACCTGCCCGAATTGCAAAAAAGAAAATCAGAACTGGAAGAAGTATTTGAACTGAACCGCGTGATGCAAAATACGCAACAGGAGGTTGATGGTAAAATAAAAATACTTGAAGGTTTTGTTCCGTTGCCGGAGAAAAAAAGATTTTCCGAATTTCTCGATAATAAAGGAATTGTGTATATCAAAAAGCGTTCATTGTTTTCAGACAACCCTCCCATACTGTTGCGGAACAATTGGTTCAGCCGTCTCTTTGAACCGATTGGAAGTTTGTTCTCACTGCCTTCTTACAAAGATTTAGACCTCACGGTTTTCTTTGCTCCCTTCTTTGCATTGTTCTTTGGATTCGGGATGAACGATGCCGGTTATGGGCTTATATTGCTCATTGGCGCAACCGTGATGAAATTAACAGGAAAACCGAAAATTAAAAAATCATATCTCTTACTTACGCAACTGCTGGGCGTTATCACATTTCTCTTCGGGCTTATTACAGGAAATATTTTTGGATTTTCAATTGCTGAATTGCCGGGGCTTTCTTTTTTAAAAAATGTTTTTCTCCATGACAAACAGATTTTTTCACTTGCCATTGCTATCGGCTTTGTACAGATTTTATTCGGGATGATATTGCAGGGAATAAATAAGATGATAAAATTCGGTTTCAAATACGGACTTCCGCAAGTAGGATGGATTATGATTATTCTCCATCTGCTCAACATGTTTTATTTCAAAATTCTTTCCTTGTATGCACATGTTGACATTTACATCGCGCTCGGTTTAATCATATTTTTTGCCAACCCCGATGCAGGATTCTTCAAAGGCATCGGCACAGGTATTTGGGAATTGTTCGGTATCACAGGTCTCATGGGCGATGTGCTTTCTTACATCCGGCTTTTTGCACTCGGTGTTTCAAGTGCCATACTTGGATTGGTCATTAACAGTATTGCATGGCAAATTGAAAAAGTGATTTACATCGGTCCTGTACTGTTTCTCATCATACTCATTTTTGGTCACACATTAAATCTCTTCGTGGCTTCGCTTGGTGCATTCGTGCATACCATGCGTCTCACCTTTGTCGAATTTTATAAAAATGCAGGATTTACAGGAGGCGGAAACCCATATAAACCATTTGCAATTGGTTCAAACTAAATAAAAATAAAATCATAATGATAAATTTATTGATAGCATATATAGGACTTTCGCTGATGATTATCCTTCCCGGCATTGGAAGCGCTATTGGCGTTTCCATCGGAGCTAATGCAACAATAGGTGCATTAAAAAAGAAACCCGATGCTTTTGGAAATTATATGTTGCTTAGCGCACTCTCCGGCACGCATGGCTTATTTGGCTTTGCTGCTTTTTTTATTTTTTATTCTAAAGGAATTTTCACCGCAGCCATCACGCCTCTCGCTGCTTCATCTGTATTTGCCGCAGGATTAATATTTGTTGTTGCTACCTATGCCGCCATCAGGCAGGGACAAATTTGCGCCAATGGTATTGCAGAAATTGCTTCGGGTAATGATGTATTTGGTAAAACAATGATACTTGCTGTATTCCCCGAATTGTATTCCATTCTTGCATTTGCTTCCGCATTTCTAATCAGTAATTCACTACAATAAAAATGTTGTTTGATAAAATAAAGATAGATGATAAAATTGAAAACATTATTTTTTAATTCTGAAAAATGAAAACTGCAGTATTTAGTACGCACCGTTTTGAAAAAGATTACTTGCTTCAGGCAAACCTGCAAAAACATGAACTAAAATTATTGGAAGTTCAATTGAATAATGCAACCGTTGCGCTTGCTGAAGGATGCAAAGCAGCAAGCATTTTTGTAAATGACGATGCTTCCGCTGATGTGTTGCACGAATTAAAAAATCAGGGAGTGGAATTTCTTGCGCTTCGTTCTGCGGGATACAATCATGTTGATTTAGCTGTTGCAAAAAAACTCAACATACGTGTTGCGCGTGTTCCTGATTATTCTCCTTATGCTGTTGCTGAACATTCAGTGGCGCTGATGCTCGCGTTAAACCGTAAACTTATCCGTGCTCACAACAGAGTACGCGAATTGAATTTTACATTGGATGGTTTGGTCGGTTTTGATATGCACGGTAAAACTTTAGGATTAATTGGCACAGGAAAAATCGGTTCTGTCATTGCAAAAATCATGAATGGTTTCGGTTGCAAAATAATTGCAAATGATTTATATGAGAATAAAGAGTTGATAGAAAAGTACAATGTAAAATATAATGATTGCGAAACGCTTTGTGCATCCTCGGACATCATCTCATTGCATTTACCTCTTACACCCCATACCAGGCACATCATCAATAAAAAATGTATTGATAAAATGAAACATGGTGTAATGCTTATCAATACAAGCCGTGGTGCGTTGATAAATACTCAAGATGTTATTGACGGTTTGAAGTCTGGTCGTATCGGCTACCTCGGCATTGATGTGTACGAAGAAGAAGGAGGGTTATTTTTTGAAGACCACTCGGAAGATATTTTGCAAGATGATATTATTGCACGTCTCATGTCATTCAACAATGTGCTCATCACAAGCCATCAGGCATTTCTTACATCTACGGCTCTTGAAAATATTGCGCTAACAACTATGCATAATCTTAATTGCTTTGAAAAAAATATTATTTCCGAAAACGAACTTAAATAAAAACTATGAAAAAAATAAAAGTTGCCATTAACGGATATGGAGTAATCGGAAAACGTGTTGCGGATGCTATCCTCTTGCAGGATGATATGGAAGTTACAGGTGTATGCGATGTCATTACCGATTGGCGCATCCGCATCGCAGCTAAGAAGGACTATCCTGTGTATGCTGCAAACTCCGAAGCATATACAGTAATGCAACAAGTTGGAATTCCTCTTGCCGGAATGTTAAACAAACTTTTGGAAGAAGCAGACATCATCATTGATTGCACACCAAAAAAAATCAGTGCAATAAATGTGGTTATGTATAAAAACGCGAATAAGAAATTTATTGTTCAGGGCGGGGATAAACATCAAACCACCGGTCATTCTTTCAATGCCGAAACAAATTTTGAATCTGCCATCAACCGAAATTGTACACGTGTTGTTTCCTGCAATACTACATCCATACTCCACGTTATGGGCGCACTTAAAAAAGGAGACATCTTAAAAAGCGCACGAGGAACGTTATTGCGCAGAGCCACCGACCCCTGGGAAAGCCATCAATCAGGCATTATGAATACGCTTGTACCTGAACCAAATATTCCAAGCCATCAGGGTCCTGATGCGCAAAGTGTTGACCCTTCGCTCGATATTATTACCGCAGCTGTACTCGTTCCCGAAACACTAAGTCATCTGCATTACTGGACAATTAAATTATCACGCATTGCTTCAAAAGAAGAAGTTTTAAAAATCATATTAGATAATTCGACACGTATTGCACTGATTAATTATAATGATGGACTAATGTCAAATAACACTATCAAAGAATTTCTTCTTGACATCGGAAGACCCCGCGCTGATATGTACGAAGTAGCATTATGGAAAGACATGCTTACAGTTGTTAACGATGAACTCTTTCTGGCTTACGTTGTAGATAATCAGGCAATCGTAATCCCCGAAACAATTGATGCAATAAGAGCATTAACAGGAATGGAAAAGGATGCTGCAAAATCAATTTTAAAAACTAATCAGTCACTTGGTATTTCTAACAATATATTTAATTAAAAAAGAATTAGATTCAGAGAGAACAATATTTTAAAATGAAAGACAAAAAAATAAGTATTACCAAAGCATCAGGTGAGCAAGCAGTTTTCTCTCCTGAAAAACTTAGACATTCGTTACATCGCTCCGGTGCAGATGACGATACCATCAGCAAAATCATTCGTGAAGTGCAGGAAAATATTTACGATAATATATCCACAAAGAAAATTTACCAGTTAGCATTTGGATTATTGAAAAAGCAGTCACGACATTCAGCAGCAAAATATAAACTGAAACAAGCTATCATGGAATTAGGTCCATCCGGATTTCCGTTTGAAAAATTTGTTGCAGCGATTTTAAGCCAGCAAGGATATACTGTAAAGGTTGGCGAGATTGTAAAAGGGCATTGTGTTAATCATGAGATTGATGTGATTGCTGAAAAAGAAAATCAGCATTTTATGATTGAATGTAAATTTCATAATCTGCGCGGTATAAATTGTGATGTAAAAATTCCGCTTTACATACAGGCACGGTTCAAAGATGTGGAGCAGCAATGGAAAAATATTCCGGGACATAAAAACATAATTCATCAGGGATGGGTAGTAACCAATACAAAGTTTTCTGGTGATGCTATTCAATATGGAATTTGTGTAGGATTAAATTTGTTAGGATGGGATTTTCCCAATGGAAATAGTTTACGCGACCAGATTGATGTTTCAGGGTTGTATCCACTTACATGCCTCACGACTTTAACGCTTAAAGAAAAACAATTTCTGCTTGATAAAAAAATTGTCTTGTGTAAAGAACTCTGTGACAATCCTGAGTTGCTTTCTGCAGCTCAAATTCCTCAAGCAAGAAAAAATATTATTATGAATGAAGCGCATGTTCTATGTAAAGGAGTTCACACATAAATCATGTTCTCAATTATTCAAAATCTAAAACAAACAAAAATTATTTTAAAATGAAAACAGAAACAAAAATCAGTGTCCAATTTCTCGGTGCAGCAGGAACTGTTACCGGTTCTAAGTATTTATTAAAAGTATCCGGAAAAAATATTTTGATTGATTGCGGATTATTCCAGGGATTAAAACAACTTCGTTTGTTGAACTGGGATGTGTTACCTATTAACAGCAGTGAAATAGATGCCGTGCTGCTCACACACGGACATCTCGACCATTGCGGCTATTTACCACGATTGGTAAAAAGTGGATTCAATAAAAAAATCCTTGCAACAGAACCCACTCTTGAAATTACAAAAGTGATTTTGCAAGACAGCGCACGCATTCAGGAAGAAGATGCTGAACGTGCAAACCAGGAACATTTCTCCAAACACAAACCTGCGAAACCATTGTATGATTCAAAAGATGTAGAAAAAACAATTCCGCATTTTTCACCGCAGCCTTTGGATAAATGGATTGAACTGTTTGAAAATATTTCTGTTCGCTTCCGCTATAATGGTCACATCATCGGTGCAACATTTATTGAACTGAAAATCGAGAATAAACTTTTTGTTTTTTCAGGTGACATTGGCAGAGAAAAAGATGCGCTTATGTTTCCCCCACAAAAACCCGAACAGGCAGATGTACTTTTTATTGAATCTACTTATGGTAACAAACTTCATCCCGAAAATGCAGAAACGCATCTTGCAGAAGTGATAAAAGAGGCAACTCAATCGCATGGCACCATCATCATTCCAAGTTTTGCTGTTGAACGTGCTCAATTACTAATGTATCTGCTTTGGCAATTGAGAAAGAAAAATGCAATTCCTCACATTCCTGTTTATATGGACAGTCCGATGGGAAAAAATGTATTAGATATATTTCATCATAATAAAGAATGGCATAAACTCTCTGTGGATGATTGCAATGAAATGTGCAAGGATATTATTCTTGTTCAAACTATACAGGAAACAACGAAGTTGGCAAGGACGAAAAATTCAAAGATAATTATTGCCGGAGGCGGCATGGCATCAGGCGGAAGAGTGCTTACTTATTTTCAAAATTATCTTGGTGATGAAAATGCAACCATTCTCTTAGTCGGTTACCAGGCAGAAGGTACAAGAGGAAGAAGTTTATTGGAAGGAGCTTCGGAAATAAAGTTGTATGGAAAAAATTATTCTGTAAAATCACGAACAGTAAATCTCGAAGGACTGTCTGCACATGCCGACCAACGTGAATTAATTAATTGGTTAAGCAACATCAAAAATAAACCTGAAAATATTTTCATTGTACATGGAGAGAAAGAAGGTGCAGAAGGTTTGAAAAATAAAATTAAAGAAGTTTATAATTGGGATTGCGAAATTCCCGAATTGTATCAAATCAAAGAAATTGATTTAGAAGAAAAAGTTACTGCAAAATAAAAACATGGGAATCTTTTGTAAACAGATGAAGTAATGACAAAAAATATCGTAAATAATATTACAAAGACAAACTGGTATGTCATCACAGGCGGACCAAGCTCTGGTAAAACGACTACAGTCACCTTACTCAAAGAAAGAGGATACATAACAACCTTTGAACATGCACGGCATTATTTAGATACACAACGTTTGAAAGGAAGAACAGTTGAAGAGGTAAGGAAAAATCAGAGAGAATTTCAATTAGGAGTTTTAGATATGCAGATTGAGCAGGAGAGTGAAATTTCTTCAGATGTTCTTGTCTTTCTTGACCGTGCAATTCCGGATGCACTTGCTTATTATCGTTTTTTAAATCTACCGGTAGATGAAAAATTAACGGAAGCATTGCGAACGGTCTTCTATAAAAAGATTTTTGTTCTGGACTCCCTTCCGATGAAAAATGATTATGCGAGGAATGAAGATGGAGCAGCGCAGGAAAAAATTCATGACCTTCTTATTGAAGTTTATGAATCATTACATTTTCCGGTTGTTCGTGTTCCTGTTCTTCCATCGGATGAAAGAGTGGACTTCATTTTGAAAAATATTTAACTATGAAAACAAAATCAAAATCCATTCTCATTCATTCCACTCCTGAAAAAGTATTTCAGCAGATGGATGATTTTTCTAAAACAGGAATGCACATGACCGAAAGTTCTATGATGATGATGGGAAGTAAATTGAAGCTAGTGCAAATCTCAACTAATGCGACAGGCTTAGGTGCAAGCTATCATTGGTTTGGAAAGATGATGGGAATGATAATTGATTTTAGTGAAACGGTTACAAAGTGGGAGCAGAACAAACTCAAAGAATGGGAAATAGTTGGTGAGGCAAAAATAATTATCATGTCAAGGTATCGTATGTGGTTTGAAATTTCTCCTGCTGCAAAAGGAACTCTTGCAAAAATTTCTATCAGTTATTTGCCGCCTAAAGAATGGTTCTATAAAATACTTTCTTTCTGTTTTGCAAACTGGTATTGCAACTGGTGTTTGAAGAATATGCTTAATGATACGAAAAGTAATCTTGAAAAAAATGTTCCGGTTTAAATGGTAAAACTAAAACCTTATTCATCATCAATACTTGTACTTGGAGGATTTCTTCTTGTCGCAATGGGTATTTATTTTGTTTTTCTACGACCTGCTTTGTTACCGGAAGATTTTGTGTACATGAAAATAACTTCTTCAATCATACAGGAAAACATTCCGCAGCTATCAGTATGGTTGCTAAAAGTATTTTGGGTGATGGATGGTTATATTTTCACAACAGGATTGCTCACTATCTATATTGCCCTCACATCTTTTAGCACACGCACATCAGGAGCATTTAGCATAGTTGCAATTTCAGGAATCAGTCCAATCGGTGCAATGACGATTGTAAATTTTATGATTGCATCAGATTTTAAATGGACACTGTTTGCTTTTACAATCCCGTGGTTAATTGCATTAATTCTTATTAGACAAAACAAATGAGTGAACGAAACGGTATTCAGAATTGTATGAATAATATAACTATTTTAATTAATTGTGTAATGATTTATAATAGTTAAATATGTACCTTCGAAAAATAGGCAAGGTAAAAAATAATCATGATTGAAAAAATAATTACATGGAGCATTAAGAACCGCTATGTAGTAGTGGTACTTGTAATTTTAATTGCAGGTGTTGGATGGTTTGCATTACAAAATACTCCCGTAGATGCCATTCCTGATTTATCAGAAAATCAGGTAATCGTTTTTACAGAGTGGATGGGGCGCAGTCCGCAATTGATGGAAGATCAGGTAACGTATCCACTTGTTTCAAATTTACAGGGCATTCCCCAAATAAAAAACATTCGTGGTACATCTATGTTCGGAATGAGTTTCGTGTATTTAATCTTTGAAGATGATGTTGATTTGTACTGGGCACGCTCGCGTGTACTTGAACGATTGAATTATGCGCAAAGGTTATTACCCGAAAGTGTCACACCAACTTTAGGTCCAGATGGTACAGGCGTTGGTCACGTTTTTTGGTACACCTTAAAAGCTCCCGGTCTTGATTTAGGCGAGCAACGTGCATTGCAGGATTGGTATATAAAATTTGCATTACAAACTGTTCCCGGAGTAAGTGAAGTTGCATCGTTTGGCGGATTTGAAAAACAATATCAAATAACATTGGACCCGAACAAATTAAACTACTACAACATTCCGATGATGGATGTTTTGCGTTCAGTAAAAAATAATAACAACGATGTTGGCGGACGGAAATTTGAAATGAGCAACATGGCATACATCATACGTGGATTAGGATACATTAAATCACTTGAAGATGTAGAAAACATTCCTGTGAGTACAATTAATTCTGTTCCTGTTAGAATAAAAGATTTAGGAAGTGTACAGATGGGTGGGGATTTACGCTTGGGTATTTTTGACCGAAATGGAGAAGGTGAAGCAGTTGGTGGAATTGTAGTAATGCGTTTTGGCGACAATGCCGACCGTGTGATTACTGCAGTGAAAGAAAAAATGAAAGATGTGCAGAAAGGATTACCTGAAGGTGTTACAATTGATATTGCCTATGATAGAAGCGAATTGATTGAAAACGCCATTGAAACGTTGAAGCGCACACTAACCGAAGAAATGATAATTGTTTCCGTCATCATAATGATTTTTCTTTTTCACTTGCGCAGTTCATTCATTGTAATCATTACAATTCCAATTGCAATTCTCATTAGCTTTATTGTCATGTACAAGTTGAATATTTCTTCCAACATCATGTCTATATCAGGAATTGCAATCGCTATTGGTGTAATTGTGGATGCAGCAATAGTGATGATAGAAAATACTCACCGGCATTTGTCGGATGCTTACATTAAAAAAGAAGATGGAACAACGGATCCTGTTGTAAAAAAATAATTTCCAAATAAAAATAAAATGAATTTAAATTTCTGGAAAAAGAAAGCGCCTGATTTGCTCACAAAGGAAGAGCGGATGACGATAATAGAAAAAGCATCGCACCAAGTTGGTCGTGCGATTTTCTTTTCTACAATAATTATAGTAGTGTCATTCCTGCCTGTGTTTATGCTTACAGGGATGGAAGGAAAATTATTTCGTCCCTTAGCTTATACAAAATCTTTTGTGTTGTTTGGCTCTGCAATACTTGCCATCACTATCGTTCCAGTGCTGATGGTTTTTTTTATGAAGGGGAAAATCAAACCTGAAACAAGCAATCCGGTTGCAATGTTTTTTGAAAAATTATATTCCCCATTATTGAATTTGTGTTTAAGGTGGAAAAAAACAACACTTGCAATAAATATAGTTGCATTGGTTATTGGAATTTTTCTTGCCTTGAGATTGGGCTCGGAATTTATGCCACCGTTAGACGAAGGTTCTATTTTACTTATGCCCGTTACTATGCCCGATGTGAGCAACTCCGAAGCCAAACGTATTATTCAATTACAGGATAAAATTGTAAGCACAGTTCCCGAAGTTCATCACGTACTGGGCAAAGCCGGTCGTGCAAATACTGCAACAGATAATTCTCCGATTAGCATGATTGAAACTATCATCTTGTTAAAACCAAAAGCAGAGTGGAGAAAGGGAATTAAGAAGGAGGATATCATCAAAGAACTGAATTCAAAATTACAAATGCCCGGAGTGGTGAACGGATGGACACAGCCTATTATAAATCGTATAAATATGCTTTCAACAGGTATCAGAACTGATGTGGGGTTAAAAGTTTACGGACAAAGTTTGGATACCATTTACAAACTTGCTGTGCAGATGAAAAAGGAATTACAAAATATTAGAGGTGTAAAAGATTTATATGTGGAGCCGATTACCGGTGGAAAATACATTGACATAAAAATCAAGAAAGAAGAAATCGGAAGATACGGTTTGAGTGAGAGCGATGTAAACATGGTGATAGAATCTGCTTTGGGTGGAATGAAATTAACTACAGTGATTGACGGACGGCAACGCTTTAGTGTCAATGCACGCTTTGCGCAAAACTACCG
>JAYSPU010000272.1:0-4859 GCA_043721935.1 Bacteroidota bacterium
ATTTCGATATTTTTTACATAGAAAGTATGAACGGCGGATTAAACTGGACATCACCTGTTAGGGTAAATGACGATGCAATCAGCAATGGAAAAATGCAAGATCTTGTTTGGGCCGCATTTGATTACGATGGAGATCTGGCAATAACTTGGCGCGACAGAAGAAATGGAACAGGAAATGGATATGCCGATGACACGCAAATTTACTTTGCATTTCGCGATAAAGATTCAACACAATTCAATCCGAACATTCCGCTCTCCGATTCATTAATTGCATTCAATTCAATACTCGCGCAGAATGGAAATGATTTCATGTGCAGCGTCTTGAATAACGATACCATTTCTGCAGTGTGGTCAGACACCAGAGACGGATCACTCGATGTATGGTTTGTAAAACTGAATGCACGAACAGGAATTATTTCTTCTGTTCAATTAATAAACAGACAATCAAATTTAGTATCTATCACCCAGCCGACTTCCGGAGAATTCCACATTCAAACACTGAATAATAAAAAAGCGGACAGTATTCGTATTTATAACTCCAATGGAAAAGAGATTTTTAACCAACAACCAGATCATTCAGAAACAATTGTCAATTTAGAATTTGCTACCCATGGAATCTATATTATTCACATCGAACAGAATCAACAATTTCAGCAAGTAAAGGTTGTTAGGTAGCGACGAAACGTTGGTGGATGATCTTTTGTTTGTTAGTATTTTGTATTAAGTATTAGGTACTAGGTATTGCGATAAGCTTCCTAATACCTAATACTTAATACCAGCCAATAAATAACAAGTAGCCTGAACTAGAAACCAGATACTAAATACCAACCCTACCAAATCGTCACCCGCAACGAATCCGGTCTCCACATGGCATCGCCTTCTTTGATGCCGAATGCTTCATAGAACTCAGGCATGTCACTGAATGGTCCGTTTACACGAAGGAAATTCGGAGAGTGAACATTCGTCATAACTTGCATGGCCAATGATTCATCTCGTGTATGTCCAAGCCATCCCAATGTATAACCAAGGAAGTAACGTTGCAATGGAGTTAATCCGTCACGCTTCTCTCCTTTTTTATATTGCTCTGTTTTTTTAAATGCCTCTAAACCGATTACGAGTCCACCGAGGTCAGCAATGTTTTCACCCAGCGTTGCTTTACCATTGATGTGCATACTGTCAAGTACCACATAACTGCTAAACTGATCTTCCAGTTTTTTTGCACGTTCGCTGAATTTTACAGAGTCATCCGCTGTCCACCAATTTGCCAGATTTCCATTGGCATCAAACTGACGACCTTGATCGTCGAATCCGTGTGTAAGTTCATGACCAATCGTACTCGCTGCAGCGTAACCGTATATGATTGCATCATCAGCAAGTGAATCCGGAAGTCCGGGAATTAAAAACTGAGCTGCCGGCAAAACGATTTCATTGTTCGACGGATTGTAATATGCATTGTAAGTTTGCGGAGTCATATCCCATTCGTTACGATCGACAGGCTTGTTTAATTTTTCTACATAATAATTATACTCCCATTTTCTACAGCTGATAACATTGGAAACAAAAGAAGAACGATCGATATTCATGGTAGAATAATCTTTCCATTTATCAGGATAACAAACCTTCGCATTGATCTTGGCTAGCTTCTGAGCTGCTTTTTCTTTTGTTTCCGGACTCATCCAAACCAATTGTTGAATTCTGATTTTGTAAGCGTCAAGCATATTGTCAACCAGTTTCCGGTAGCGCACTTTCATGGAAGGAGAAACATATTTTTCTACATACAACTGACCAAGAGCATCACCTAAAAATCCTTCTTCCATATCCAACATTCGTTTCCAGCGTGGACGTTGTTCTTTTGTTCCGGATAAAATAGTTCCATAGAAATAAAAATTCTGTTGCTCAAATGCCGGACTCAATTCAGAGGCGAAATTATTGATGAGATTCCATCTTAAGTATGTTTTCCAATCGTCAACACTGACCGATTGAATACTTTTTTCTACTTGTTTGTAAAATTCCGGCTGACCAATAATGACAGTGTCAATACCGGTAAGATTCATTTTTGCAAAAAGATCTTTCCATTTAATTGACGGAGTTAATTTAGAAAATTCAGCAACCGACATTTTATTATAATTCTCATACGGATCACGCATGTCTTCCAGCTTTCTTGATGCTTTAGCTAAATCAGTTTCAATACGCACGATGGTTTTACTGTTTGCATCCGCTTTTTTCTCATTGTCACCCAATAGCACGAACATTTTTTTCAAATGAAGAACATATTCTTTTCGAATATTCTGTGTACGTGAATCAGTATTGAAATAGTAGTCACGATCAGGAAGACCAATTCCGCCCTGATAAAAATGCAATGCATATTTATCGCTGTTCATTTCATCCTGAAAAATTGCAGGAGCAAATAAAGGTGAACCTGCATAAGTCTGAAAATCGGCAATTAAATTCAATACATCATCTTTAGTTTTAATTGCATCGATCTGACTCAGCGCCGGAATCAACGGACTTATTCCTTGTTTTTCAATTGCAATCGTATCCATTGCTGTAGCCCAGAAGTCACCAATCTTTTGTGCATTCGTACCCTTCGCTGCTTCTTTCGAAGATGCTTCTTTATTGATGCCAATTAATTTATCATAAATATCATCGCGAACCAGATTCATGATTCCGTATCGTCTTTCGCTGGCAGGAATCGGATGTTCTTTCATCCATGTTCCGGTAGCAAATTTGAAAAAATCGTCACCGGGCTTAACAGAACTATCCATGAACTGAACAATAAAATCATCTTCTTTGATAGCTGATGAATCCGTTCCTTTTTTTTCGGAGCAACTGATGAGTGCTCCCAATGAAATAAAAAGTACCGATTGATAAAGAGTATTGAAACGCATGAGTTTAGATTTGGATGGCAAATCTATTCTAATCATTGAATTAATAAAACATAAAATTGGTTAAGGTTGAGGTCGAAAACATGTATTATTGATGACATAGTTATTCTGTCAAATGCCTTAATTTCGCAAAAAAAGCAATCTTGTGCAGAAAAATATCCTATTTCTATCTGTATTATTTACTCCACTGTTGTCAATCGCTCAAGACAGCACCATCTCATCGGTACAATACCCACAGGAAATCCATCTGAAGAATGTCCATCAACTGACATTTGCAGGAGATAATGCCGAAGCCTATTGGAGCTTTGACAGTAAAAAGGTTGTTTTTCAAGCGACTAATCCGGCTTGGAAAACAGAATGTGATCAGATTTTTGTAGGAGAAATAAGCAACTTTCATCCTAAGATGGTCAGCACAGGAAAAGGACGAACCACCTGCTCCTATTTTCTTCCGGGCGATTCCCTCTTTTTATATGCATCGACTCATGAAGCAGATTCACAATGTCCGCCAAAACCGGCAGCAAGAGCAGATCATAAATATGTATGGCCTGTGTATGAATCATTTGATATTTACATCAGTGATCTAAAAGGAAACATTCGAAAAAAATTAACCGAGACAAAAGGATACGATGCTGAAGCTACGTTAAGTCCGCAAGGCGATAAAATTGTTTTCACTTCAACACGAAATGGCGACCTTGATTTGTATACAATGGATGTTGATGGAAGCCATGTAAAGCAGATTACAAATGAATTAGGCTATGACGGCGGGGCATTCTTTTCACCGGATGGAAAACAATTAATATTCAGAGCGTCTCGTCCTAAATCACCGGAAGAGGTTGCTATCTATAAAGACTTGTTAGCCCAGGGACTTGTAATGCCAACCAATATGGAACTTTACATTTGCAATGTTGATGGAAGCGGACTTCATCAGGTAACTAATTTAGGTGGAGCTAATTGGGCTCCGTTCTTTTCTCCTAATGGAAAGAAAGTGATTTTCTCCAGTAATCATGTCATCAAAGGATTTCATTTCAATCTATGGATGTGTGATCTTGATGGAAAAAATCTGGAGCAAATAACCTTTGATACTGTCTTCGATGCCTTTCCTGTGTTTTCGCCGGATGGAAAAAAATTAATTTTCTCCAGTAACCGCTTCAATGGCGGAACAAAGGACACCAATTTATTTGTTGCCGACTTTGTTGAATAGCTAAACAGAGAGGTTAGAATCAATTAATATTCCATTTCATTGAACTAAATCAATGTCAATATTTCCATGATGCAGGAACTGTTAGAAATAGTAAATTGCACCCATGAAACCAGGAAAGTTTTTATTGCTTGCCGTTCTTTTATTTGCAGGCATTATCATTTATATAAATAAATGTTCAAGTACTGATAAAACGCAAGGCGCTTCCGCCGGTAATAAATCAGCACCGGAATTGTCAGTGAATGGAGTTGTCGTTGTTCAACATCCTTTGGAAGAAAATATTTTTAGCTCAGGTTCTATTCTGGCAAATGAAGAAGTAGAAGTAAGAAATGAAATTGCAGGAAAAATAACTTCTATTTTCTTTAAGGAAGGCAGCAATGTAAAGAAAGGTGAAGTACTGGTTAAACTTTACGACATTGATTTACGTGCACAACTTAAAAAACTAGACGTTCAAATTGAAAACGCTACGCGAAATGAATCTCGTCAAAAAGATTTACTCTCTATAAACGGAGTAAGTCGTCAGGATTACGAGGAAGCTTTCAATCAACTCCGTTCATTGGAAGCAGATCAGGAGTTAATAAAATCCGAGCTGAGTAAAACGGAAATCCGAGCTCCTTTTGATGGTGTCATCGGACTTAAAACAGTGAGCAACGGAGCTTACCTTGCTCCTAACACTCGAATAGCAACTGTTCAACAACTGGATCCACTTAAAGTAGAATTCTCCATTCCGGAAAGATTCAGAAACAGGTTGAAATTAAATCAGGTCGTTCGTTTTAC
>JAYSPU010000273.1:0-3336 GCA_043721935.1 Bacteroidota bacterium
GTCGAAGCGGTGGGAGGGGCAACTCCGTCACAGCGGAATGATGGACTTTTCTAACACTTCACTTTAACAGACGAATGTTCGTCGAAGCGGTGGGAATAGTTTTCAAATCTTAACTTCCCAACCACAGAATCAAACCAAACTTAACTGCTTCCTCACAATTTCCAATCCTTCCAAAAACGTTCGCGGCTTGTAGTTTAACTCCTTCTCTGCTTTGGTAATAATAAATCCTGTTACGGGTGGTCGTTTAGCAGGTTGATTTAAAGAGGCAGAACTGACAGGCTTGATATATTGTGTATCGAGTCCGAAAAAATCAGCAGTGATTAGAGCAATGTCAAGTATATTCATGACTTCACGACCGGAGACATGATAGATGCCGGTATTTTTTTGCAGAGCAGCAACAATACAAGCATCTGCTAAATCTTCAGCTAATGTCGGAGAACGAAACTGGTCATTTATAACGGTGATTTCTTTTTTATTCCGTAGCGAATTGTATGTCCACAAAACTACATTCGATCTTGAATTATCATCAACAACACCGTAGATAATAATCGTTCGAAGTATTGCTGCTTCCACTCCGCTCTTTTGAACCAGCAATTCAGATTCATATTTAGTAGATGCATAATAACTCTGCGGTGCCGGTTCATCTGTTTCAATGTATGGTCCATTTTCTCCATCAAAAACAAAATCAGTAGAAAGGTGAACCAGATGTGATCCAACTTCTTTGCAAGCATCTGTGATGTATTGAACAGCTGTAACATTCATCAACAATGCTTCTTCTTTTCTGCTTTCGCAAGCATCGACATTCGTTAGAGCAGCAGTATGAATAACGCTATATGGTTTGTATTTACGAATAGTTTCAAAAACCTGTTCCTTATCAGTTATGTCGAGCGACTGATAAATATATCCATCCGTGACTTTCATTCTATTGTCGCCACGGGAAGTACTGATGCAAATTATTCCTTCACGATTCCTGAGTGCGTAAATGATTTTTTGTCCAAGCAAACCATTTGCTCCGGTAACTAAAATGGTTTTCATCAATGAAGATTTTTCTTGAAAAGTAAAACTTGTTCCTGTGTACCCAGAACAAATAATTTAGCATCGGAACGCATTAATGTATCCGGCGGCGGATTAATAATGTATTCACCTTCGGAAGTTTTCATTCCAATGATATTGGCTCCGGTTTTATTTCGAATTTCTAATTCGCGAATCGTTTTATTTCGCATGGAGTCAGGCAAACTGCTGAATAAAATTTCTTCCAGGCGAATATTGATTCTTCCCGTAATATGATCCAGAAATTCCAACACATCCGGTTTAGTAACTAAAGCAGCCATGTGTGTTCCACCAATTTTATCCGGCATGATGACATTGTTTGCACCCGCTCTTTTTAATTTATGTTCTGATGCATCGTCAGAAGCTCTGCTAATGATTTTTAATTTTGGATTTAATTCTTTTGCTGTCAGCACCACAAAAAGATTGGAAGCATCACTCGGCAATGCCGTAATCAACGCTTTCGCCCTATCCAAACCTGCCAAGGCCAAAATCTCGTCTTGAGTTGCGTCTCCTTCGATGAATAAGACATTGTCATCTTTCATGATGTGAACGATATCCGGATTGAATTCAATGGCAACAAATTTCTCATTGCCACTTCTAAGTTGATCACAAGCCTGACGGCCGTTGCGACCATATCCGCAAACGATCACATGATTTTCGAGTTTCAGAATTTCCTTGTTCACCTTATAGTGTTTAAAATACGTTTGAAATTCACCTTCGATAACATACCGGGTGATAACTGAAATAGCATAGGCAAATGTACCAATGCTGAAGATAATCAAAAAGGAGGTGAATACTTTTCCTGCATCGCTCAACTCTCTTACTTCACGGTAGCCAACAGTAGCGACCGTTATTACAGTCATAAAGAAAGCATCGAGAACTGAATAGTCTTCAATAAAGATAAATCCCAACACACCCGCTACCATCACTAACAACACCACACCGATTGCGACGTATAATTTTTTGAAATAGCGGAATCCGATCTTAAATGTTTTAAAATTCATTTGTGTCAAAAATAATTAAAAAGTAATCGGTCTACAGTAATTCCTTACTGTTTGATAAGCAATTTCCAAACACCCCGACCATGGGTTCCTGCGAAAAGTTCGCCACTTTCTTTTCGAATATCCAAGTCCACCACCATAACGACAGGCAGCCCTTCCCCGGCATTCTCCCAGTTTTTTCCCTCTCTCCATTTTATGACACCAACATGGGTTCCGGCGAAAAGCGTCCTGCTTTGATCCTCGTAATAGAGACAATTGACATCATTTTCACTTGTTAGTCCTGCGGAAATATCTGTCCAATTAGCTCCACCGTTTATAGAATGCATCACTTTAATATTTGCTCCACCGTTGAATCCAACGAATACAGAGTTAGCATCTGTAGCATCAATAGTAATGGATGAAATAGAAAACCATTTCACACCTGCCAAACCACTGGTAATATCCTTCCAGGTAAGGCCACCATTTTTGGTAACAAATAATTTTTCCTTTGGCTGTTCACTCCAGCACGGATTTGAATAAGCCAGATAAATCACATTCGTATCAGATTTTGAAATAGCAAAAGCCTGAATATTATCATTGCCATTCAACTTCAAATCTGAAATGGTTGTAAAATTCATTCCTTTATTTTCACTCCTGAACAATTGTTTATATCCTGCAAAAACGGTTGATGCATTTTCCGGATTCAACGAAAATGGTCGTCTGTAATTTGCTTGCTGACCTCTGATAGCAAAGTTGGATGACCATTTCAATCCACCGTCATCTGTTCTGCCGATGATGTTATTATTTCCATCGTTGTAAAACATTGTCTGTGGATCATTGGGATCGATAGCAGTGGCCATTCCATCACCTCCGCGAACAGTAACCCATTGATTGGAAGAAGTTGTATCAGCATGATATAAAATAGTTCCACAATCCTGAGTGCCGACTAAAATTTTCAACGGACCACTTTGTGTAACAGACAATCCCCAACATTCAGCAACATTCAATCCTACATTTCGTGCAAGCCAAGTTTTACCACGATTTTCAGAAACATAAAGACCACCGTCACTGCTTGCATAAATAAATCCGGTTTTCAGATCTTGAGTAAGGTCATGCAAATCATCGTGAATAGTTGACACCGTCAGTATATTTTTAAAAAGAGAATCTTTCAAAACCATAACTCCGACTTTGTTTCCTGCTGAAAGATAAATTCGGTTTAGATCATCGTTGTCAATCAACAATGTTGTTCGCCATTCAGGACTAGCAGTTGCTGTTCCTGCAAAAGAAAAACTATCTCCACCATTCA
>JAYSPU010000274.1:0-7515 GCA_043721935.1 Bacteroidota bacterium
TGTGTAAAACCCTGGTTTGAGTGATGAAATATCAATTTGTTCTTCATCCATAAATAGATGAATCATTTTTATAATACGACCCTGAAGATCTTGTAAAACTAATAAATCACTCTCATCAAGTAAACATATCGCTTACTTAATAAGCATTTAATTTAATATTAATTGGCTGCGTAAATTCACTGCATTTTAAATTTACAATATATATTCCAGGCATCAAAGTGCAGGGCAATGAGAATTCTTTTTCAAGCGTTTTCGCTTCTTGCCCTGAAAAAATTAATTTGCCTGAAATAGTGTAAATTCTATATTCTAACCCGGTAACAAAATCAGATAAACTAATATTAATTTTACTATTTTTATAATTACCTAATACTGTATATTTTTTATGGTCTAAGTCAGGAATACTATTAATATTGTTAGGATTTGATTTTACAATAAAAATATCTGCACACCAATTATCATTTAAACATACAGAATCTGTATGTAAGCCGATGGCATCATCATCATCTGACCTTGTATATCCAATTGATATAAAACCAGAATCTGTTGCACATATATCAAAAGGTACGTCCAAATTATTTCCTCCAAATGTTTGATTCGTAAGAATGTTGAACGAGCTATCAATGGAAAAACACCAAAAATCAAGGGGGTGTCTGGATATGACGTCGCCATCTAGAGAACTTGTATACCCCGTTATATAAAAACTTCCATTTCTATTTGGTACAATCTGAGCAGCACTTTCTGGACCACTCCCGCCTAAACATTTTTCGTTCAGCAAAACGCCATCGGAATCAACTTTCAATATCCACACATCTTTATTTCCATGATTAAATGATTGTACATCAAAATCATTAGATGTAGTTTCGCCAACAACTAATAGTTCACCATTTCCAGTTGTGCAAATTCCTCCTGCAGCGTCATCGGAAGTGCCACCATAACTCTTCGACCATAACAATGTTCCGTACTGATCAATGGTAAATATCCAGATATCAGCTCCTCCGTAATGATTTGGTATATCACCACCTGAAACAAGGGCACTTGCACAGACTGCAATAGCTCCAGAAGAAGTTTCGACCATTTTAGAATAGAACTCATCATACCCGCTTCCATAACATTTACTCCATAATATATTTCCTGACCTGTCAATTTTTATTAACCAAATATCTTCATTCGAGCTATGGTTACCTATTACATCTCCATCATTTGAATAGGATTCACCACCCAAAATAAAATTTCCATCTTGGGTTTGAATTATTTGATAAAGAAAATCATTTGCTGATCCACCATAGCATTTCTGCCACATTAAATTGTTTGATGAATCATACATTTGCACCCAATAGTCAACAATCGAATGTGCCCCACATTGATTCATGATAGATTGAGAACTGGTTTTCCCACCGACAATATAACCACCACCTTGTACTTGTGTCACACATGTAAATCCATCGTCTCCGTTTCCTCCGACAGAGAATAGTTGTGTTGTTCGTAAAGAATCATCTAAAAAAAGTATAAACCCGTCCGAAAGTCCGGCATTCGTGTTAAAATCACCATTAGAGGACAGACTATTTCCTACTGCAATGAACTTGTCATTGGCAACTTTTGCAATGCCATAACCAAAGTCTCGTTTTGTACCACCAAATACTTTTGTCTGCGAGTATAGCTTATTGCAACAAAGAATAAAAATTGTAATCAATATACAATTTAAGTAAATTCTCATGTTACAAGATAATTATTTTTTTACTCAAACCTATAGAGTTTTTTATGAAATAAACACCTGGGTCAAAATTTCGCAATTCTAACTCATCTCCCGGATTTATTCCTGTTCTTTGTAAAACAACTCTACCAATCGAATTGTAGATAGCAATATTAAGAGATTTAAAATCGCCTTTTAATATTATACTGGAAGTTGCTGGATTCGGAATAATTTCAATTTCAGAAGTTTCATGTTCTGTAGAATACTTTGCAGAATTACATGGATTGCAATCTGCTGGACAATACAAAGGTCTGTAGATAGTACAAAAATTACATCCGATCTCAACTCGGTCAGGAAAATATGGAATATCCAAATTCCATTGACAGGCATTAGGGTCATAAGAATGAATGCCAAATGTTTGAAATACTCCATTGCAATTCTGATAATATATTCCACCCACTTGGCCAGGAATAGTATTCATTCTAGATAGTATTATAGTCCCATTATTAATAGTTCCTATATTTACGGGTAAATTCCACACGCCAAATTGGTCCCCAGTGCAATCACGAAATATTATATTATTATTCGGACCGTTGGTGCCACTAAAATCCGGACCACCCAAAACATTAAATAATCTCATTTTTCTATTAGAAGTAAAATATGAATTTTGAAAAAGCGCTCCAGATGCACCCAGAGAAAAATCAACTAGCCAATGCTTACTTGGATTTACTGGGCTCATATCACATTCCTCCCCAAGTTCATGATTTATACTTAGACCATCGAATAATTCCCGAAACTCACATCCAATAGGACCTTGTCTTTGTTTTAGAAATTTAATATTATCTGAATGGACTCCTGTTGTAATATAATCATTCCATGCCCCATTGACAGGACCATAAAAAATACAATCATAAAAAGTAAAATCCCTACCTCTGGCCCAAGAGGAGTACTTTTGGTTATAACAAGCTAGCGTGCAATTTGTGAAAGTATGGTGAGCAACTAACCCTGGAGAATTAGGACTGGATTCGACACCAGCTGCATCATTCCACATGAACTGACAATCATTAAAAATACCGTTCTCGACTTCTACCTGATTATTCCATAATTCAAGATCGATACCGTCTCCAGCTTTGCTACTTATTCTCCCTACTGAATTATTATTAAAGGTACATCTGTTGAAAGTAGCATTTTTACCACCCGCCCAATAAAAACCAACTCTGTTGTTCCAGTCAAAATGACAATCGTTGAAATTATTATTGAGAGTTATTGGATTCTCCATATACATAGACACTCCATCTTGTCCACAATTATGAATGTTTAGATTGCTGAAATTACTTCTATAAGTATTTATTAAAAATATTCCACCCGCCACTACTTGAATGCCATCTTGCCAATGACCTCCAATACTAAGATTAGTTGCATTCCCGTTAATTTCTATATTACTAACACCCATCCTAGAACAGTCTTTGAATAAAATAAATGAACCGACTGATGCAAGGTTAGCTCTTGTATTGATTCCATTATCGAGACCAGCCCCACTCAATTGTCTTTGAGTAAAATTTGAAGAAAATGTTCCATAAAAAAGGCAATCATCAAATCTTATCACTGGCGGATTTCCATTTGCATCTGAAAGCCCAACTATGTTAAAATTAGAGCAGTTGTATAGTGGGAAAACATGTAAGCCTTCCCTCGCATAACCATTTGGCGAGTTATTATAGTTGTTGAATTGCTCACCTACTTTATAGTTTCCTGGTGGAATAAATAATGTTCCTCCGCCATGTAGTGAATTGAAGTATGCTGAAGCTCGTTGAAAAGCACAATCACTATTTAACACACCTGTTGGATCTGCACCAAAATCTAAGACAATATCTCTAGTGCACATCCTGCCAGGACATTCCGACCAAACAGGAATATTAGCGCAACTTAATCTAGGCTGATCAGGGAAAGGCCAAACTAAGCTAAAATTTTGACTTAATCGAACTTGAGTATGATCAATAATTTCAACTGAATGTACACCAACATTAAGGCTGTCTCTCGAAAAAGAATTTGTACATACTGAATCCCAAAATATTGTATAAGGAGGATTTCCCGATACGATCTCTATTTTACCTTTCCAACCAATAAGGGAATCGAATGTGCATTTCACATAAAATAATAGTCGTTCAGGCTCACTAACTGTAAAACTATATTTTGTAGTACATCCAATGTTATCGCTTACATAAACTATATTTCGACCTGCATGTAAGTTATTCTTGATTTGTGTTGTACTGCTGTCTTCAGGCCAAAAAAATCTGAAAGGTTCATTGCTTCCAGATGGCAATATTACAATTGTTCCATTGGAACTTCCGTTTTGACTAATTGGTGAAATTATTGAATCGCTTACTATTGGCCCGCCACTGCTTTCCACTTCAAATGTTTTAGCTATTGAACATCCCTTTGAATCAGATATCAATATAGTATCAATACTAGCTGTTAAATTTTTAATGTTACCATCAATTTGATATCCATGAAAGTTATAGCTATAGGGTGGCGTGCCGCCAGATGTTCGAATAAATGCTTTTCCAGAATTTGAGTTGCATGCCGAAGGTGTGGTTGTGATGTTCACGTTAAACTGATCAGGCGAATTTAAATTGAATTCGTAATAAGCAGTGCAGCCATAATTGTCTTTAACTTGAACCTTATAAAGCCCCCCAAATAAATTATTTCTTTCTGAAACTGATTCTTCTAAGTCATTCCATTTATATGTTACATTAGAGTTCAAACTGTGTAATTTAATATAACCATCTCTTGAATTAAAGCATCTTGGGATTATTACACTGTCAGTAACAATAGCAGGAACCGAACTAGTCTCTAGATTAAATTTATACGTGTATACACACTGAAAACTATCAATAAATGTTGCATAATATTGCCCCGCAGGAATATTATAAAGAGTAGTACTATCTGAAAACATTGGTGACCATGTGATACTGTAAGAGCTATTGCACTGAATGCTATCTAATTCAATTCTTCCATTATTTTCATTACAACTTGGCTTGGAAATAGTAGAGTGATAGGTTATCGGAATAGATTCTTCAATTAAAAGATCGCGCTTGTAAATACAATTATTTGTATCTATTAAGTAAAGAACGTATGATCCTGCTGAAATGTGATTTTTTGAAACACCATCTGGAAGGATGATCGATTTTATTGATGAATCAGTAAAAATTTCCGTGAACCCTTTTGGACAAACAGTTGAGGATTCTAACGAATAAAGAGAATCCCCAAAATTGTTTACCGTTAATATTAGTTGTTTTGTTTCGCTGCAACCTGATTGATCTGAAACGGTAACCGAATATTGACCAGAAGACAGATTAACTCTAACCGAGTCGTATAAATTATCATTGATCCAATGGTAAAGATACCCACCAGAACCACCACTACTATGAAGTACAATTGTTCCATTACTCGACCCACAATCAGGATAAGTAACAATGGGATTAATTTTTAAATAATCAGGTTGAATAATTGTTAAAGTAGAATCCTTTCTGCAGCCGCCAAAGTCAATAATTCTGAATAAATATGTCCCGGCAATTAGGTTTGAATTAGTGGAATCAAATGATAGGTGCGATTGCCAATCATAGAGCTTTGGATGGTGCGAATTTAATATTGACAAATTTATGGATCCATCGCTTCCACCAGGACAAGTAACATTATTTACATTTATAAATAAATTAGTGTACGGACAAGTTTGAATACTTGATGAAAATTCAAAATTGATATTTGTTGCAGAAGCTGTAAATCCATCTTTAAATATAACCTCATCAGTTGATGATAGTTGGACTTTATCCGCAGAGATGCTGATATTATTTCCGGAATTTGACGGGATAAGTATTTTGTAATTAAATACAATATCCCTTGAAATCGTTATTGAAGTATCTATAGAAACGTGATCCAAATATTGGCAATAGCTATTTGTTGCACATAAGAATAGGAATAGAATAGCAACTATTTTCATTTTTATCAGTTTTTAGAATATTCTTTACTAAAAATTATTTACCACCACTGGATAACTGGTTTATTTGATCCTGCTGTTGAATAATATATAAAGAAAGAATCTCAATTTTTTCTAAAAGTCGGTGCATCAAGTCGCTTACTAAAATGTCAGTAGCCGCAATTTCATTAGCAGATGGAATTCCCGGCAAATGATGATTTTTATTTATAAATTCCTTCATCTCCTCAATGCTTTGCAGATTAAAAGTGTCCGAGAAAACATAATCCGGCCATGCAGTATGTAATTTTACTTTTAACTCTTCACATATTATCTTCCCATTCACTGCTAATTTATATCCAGTAGGAATGGTAGAAGTTGAAATGCCTATATTTCCATCCTTTGTTACTCTGTATCTTTCAATATTATTGGTTTTAAATACCAAGTCAATACTATCGCTAGTTCCCATGTAAGCACCATTGTGATTTAATAAGGCGTTTCCGTTTAATGTCCAATCATCCCTTTCTGGTGCAATTAAATTTGTTCGAACTTCTTTTGAACTACAACCATTATTATCACTCACATATAAGCTATATTCTCCTGCGCTTAAATTTTGTACCGGATTCTGAGATTGATTATTACTCCAGTGGTATGCATAAGGCTGTACACCACCAATTACCGTCGCACTAATACTTCCATTTGAACAATCACTACAACTAACATTATAATCCCCCGAATAATAAGATTTCGTCACACTTGATATATTAAGAACGGGTGGCTCAGTGAGTAGAATTTGCTGAGCAACTGCATTTTTATTTGCATCTCTTACAATCACCCAATAAATTCCTTTAGTTAATTCGGTCAAATCCTCTTGAAATTTTCCGTTACTCCATTGGTAAGAATAAGGAGGAACCCCGCCAGTTACACTTAAATCAATTACACCATCATTTCCACCAAAACAAGATATGTTATAACCATGATGAAGAGGAGAATTTAAACTTGCAATACTCAACTGAGTCGGTTCTGTTAAATTTACAGTTCCTGTAGATGCACAATTATTCAT
This sequence comes from Bacteroidota bacterium, assembly GCA_043721935.1. Taxonomy (GTDB): domain Bacteria; phylum Bacteroidota; class Bacteroidia; order AKYH767-A; family 2013-40CM-41-45; genus JADKIH01. The sequence continues at coordinate 6,724 of JAYSPU010000274.1, forward strand.
GTCAACTAATGAAACAGAATATGTACTAGCTGTTAATTCAAATATTTTATTTTCAATCGATCCTGTAGACCACAAAAAAGAGTAAGGTGCAATTCCTCCTGTACAATTTGCCTCAACAGATCCATCACTGCCTCCCTGTTTAGAAACATTATAGCCACCTTCGTATTCAGATGTTGCAAATTTTAATTCAATCGGTTTTGGCTGAAACAACTCGATATCGGCAGAAGTGGTCTGCATGTTTGCATCAGTTACTACTACCGTGTAATCTCCTGCAGTTAACCCACTTTGATTTTGAGAAAAAGAGCCATTACTCCAATTATATAAATAAGGCGGCTGACCACCTACAACAACTAAATGAATCCATCCATCAGCTGCTCCGTTACAACTTATATTTGTACCGCCGTTAAATTCGCTCTTGTTAAAGGTAATATCTTGAGCATTTGACATAAAAGAAATTATACTTAAGAATAAAATAGTAATGATAAGGGAGGCGTTCTTTTTCATGGTTATTTTTATTAATTTGTTTTTATATCGAGTTCAGCATTTGAATAATAAGCGATTTAATGGACATAAGATGACCTTCTTAAAGAACAGAAAAACAAGAATTTAATCAAGAACCAAGAGAAAATTGAAATGATAACGAACTAGAGAATGAGAATAATCTATCTGCTATTTTAACAAGCAATAAAATCTAAAATGCAACTAGCAATTAAAGAATCAAATTTAATAGTACAACAAAAAACCTTCTGCTAAAAAGATCAAAAACCTTTTTACAGATCAAACATAATTGTT
>JAYSPU010000275.1:0-15426 GCA_043721935.1 Bacteroidota bacterium
GTTACTGTCATCAGCTTACCATTACCTACTGTCAATGCAGGTGCTGACCGTTTTGTTTGTAATGGAAGTTCTGTCACATTAACAGCAACCGGCGCAACATCATATAACTGGATTCCCGGTGGTAGCGGAGGAAGCATTACCGTTCAACCTTCGACGGGAACAACCTATACCGTTATCGGTACCGATGCAATCGGTTGTACAGCTTCTGATATAGTAGATGTGAATGTTGGTACTTTACCAATTACCAATGCAGGTCCGGATGCAGACATCTGTGCAGGTGCAAGTGCATCTCTCACCGCAACCGGCGGAGGTACGTATAGTTGGAATCCAACCGGATCATCGAACGGAATTATTAGTGTTAGTCCGTCATTATCCACTAACTATACAGTAACTGTCACCGATGGTAACGGATGTTCTGCTACTGATGTGGCAAGAGTAAATGTTCACGCTGCTCCTGTTGTCAATTTGCAAAATTCATTTTTATGTTCTGGATCTACACTCACATTGAATGCAGGAAATCCGGGGTCCACTTATAGTTGGTCAACCGGTGCAACTTCACAAACAATCGTTGTGTCTTCCGGTGGAACCTATTCTGTTGTTGTCACGAATCCGTATGGTTGCAGCACGACTGCTTCCTCGACGGTAACATCAGGATCCAACATCACGATTAATTTAGCAAACGTTTCTTTCTGTCAGGGTGATTCAGCAATACTTGATGCAGGATATTCCGGCATGTCGTATGCCTGGACACCCGGTGGACAAACCACTCAAACCATTACCATTCAGAATGCAGGAACGTATGGAGTTACTGTTTCTGATCCTGCAGGATGTACAGGATCTATCTCTGTTACAGCTTTAGTCAAACCGTTGCCAACACCTAACTTTGGTGCAGCATCTGTTTGTCAGGGATCTTCGACCTACTTCACGAACGGAAGTACCATTACCAGTGGAAGTATTACTGCCTGGAACTGGAATTTTGGAAATGGAACAACGGGTTCTGTACAAAATCCATCTGTCGTTTATGGCGCTCCGGGTATTTATTCTGTTACACTAACAACTACCAGTTCAGGTGGATGTTCAGCATCCATGACATCATCGATAACGGTTAATCCAAATCCTGTCGCTAACTTTTCTGTTTCGAACGGTTGTGTAAACAGTAGTATTCAATTCACTGACCAATCAACTGTTTCTGTTGGAAACATTGTTTCATATGCATGGAATTTTGGTGACAGTACTGCTTCTATAAATCCAAATCCTGCTCATACCTATACAGCTAACGGTAACTATACCATTACACTAACGGTAACAACAGCCGGTGGTTGTGTTCAATCTACTACACGTACCATCAATGTTTTCCCACTTCCTGTTCCTGATTTCAGTTCACCCGTTGTTTGTCAGGGCACAGCAACTTCATTTACCAACAACACAACTATTTCAACGGGTGCAGTAACATCGTATCAATGGGTGTTTAATAATTCCGCTACTTCCAGCCAGAACTCTCCTTCGTATACTTTTCCTTCAGCAGGTGTATTTCCTGTTCAACTTACCGCTACTTCGAATTATAATTGCTCTGCATCTATAATACGTTCCGTAACAATTAATGCATTGCCGATTGCAAATGCAGGACCGGATCAAACTATTTGTGCCGGATCATCTGCAACATTAACGGCTACCGGTGGCGCAACGTATTCATGGATGCCGGGTGGAATGGCAACTTCTAATATTACGGTATCTCCTTCTACGGCAACCTCATATACTGTTACCGTTACAAATGCAGATGGATGTTCAACTACTGATGTTGCAGATCTCGTTGTCAATCAACGACCGAATATCAATGCAGGGACAGATAAAACAATTTGTCAGGGACAATCGGTCACTCTCAATGCAACAGGTGGCGTTTCGTATAACTGGATGCCGGGTAATCTAACAGGCAACTCGATTACCATACAACCTACTGCGACTACAACTTATGTTTTAATTGGTACAGGACCGTACGGTTGTACTAATACAGACACAGTATTGGTTACTGTAAACCCAATTCCTTCAATTAATGCAGGACCGGATCCTTCTATTTGTTTAGGTTCTACCATTTCATTAACTGCAACAGGTGCTACTTCATACGTATGGAATCCGATTGGCGGAAATGTTTCGACTGTTCTTGTTACACCTGTTGTCACAACTTCATATACCGTAATTGGAACGAATGCAAGCGGTTGTACAAATTCAGATACAATTACAGTAACTGTTAATCCTGTTCCTGTTGTATCTATGACACCGACATTTGTGTGTGCAGGTTCAAGCACTTCCTTAGATGCAGGAAATCCGGGCAGTAATTATCATTGGTCAACAGGTGAAACCGGTCAATCAATTAATGTAAACGACTCAGGTAATTTTACAGTGGTAGTAACGAATCCCTTCGGTTGCTCTGCTCTGGGAACAGCAGTCGTTACCTTAGCAGGAACTATTTCTCAGGTTCCTACTTCTACTTCTATTTGTTCCGGACAAACAGCAACTTTAAATGCAGGAAATCCGGGTAGTACTTATCAATGGAATACAGGACCTACCACTTCAACAATAAACGTCACTACCGGTGGTAATTACTATGTCACTGTAACCGATGTAAATGGTTGTGCTGCTACATTATTGTACACTGTTGCTGTAAATCCATTGCCGGTTGTAAACTTTACCGCTCCGGGAGTGTGTTTCGGGAACAATGTCAACTTTACAAACGGAACAACTGTTTCCGCCGGATCCATTGCTTCTTACGTATGGAATTTTGGAGATCAGTTTTCAGGAGGCACTCAAAATCCGTTACATCTCTATACAAATTCAGGAACTTATGCAGTAACCTTGACTGCTACAACACAAGCCGGATGTTCTGCAAGTGCAAATAGAAATGTTACTGTCAATCCGTTGCCAATAGCTGAATTCAGCGCTACAGAAGTTTGTTTGGGAAATACAACAGCATTTACAAATTCATCGTCAATAAGTGTTGGAACAATCAGTTCATACATTTGGAATCTGGGCGATAACTTTTATACTTTCAATCAACAACCGAATCATATTTACACTGCTTCAGGAAGCTATCCTGCAACACTGCAGGTTATTTCTGCTGCAGGTTGTAGTGATACTACTTTACACATGGTAATCGTTAACGACTTACCTGTTGTTGCATTCAGCTTGAGTAATGCTTGTGCAGGAACTCCTATTCAGCTTACGAATAACACCAATTCTTCGACCGGAATTCAGTCGATGAACTGGGATCTGGGAAATGGAACATCTTCAACGAATGTAAATCCTGTTGCGTCATATAGCGTTGCCGGAAACTATCAACTGACCTTGTCGGTAACCGATAGCAATGGCTGTGTAAATACTGCATCAAAATTTTTAAGCATTGCTCCTTTACCTGTTGCAGACTTCTCAGTAACTCCTGAATGTGTGAATAATTCGAGTTCAATACTTGATAATTCTTCTATCCCAACCGGTTCAATCAACTCGCATTACTGGTCATTCGGAAATGGAACAATTTCAAATCAGGTTCAACCAACGATCAATTATAATACTCCCGGTACTTTTGAAATTACATTAATCGTTACTTCAAACTTGGGTTGTAGTGATACTATCAGTCGATTCACAGATGCATATCCATTACCACAATTGAATTTTGCTACAGCTGATGCATGTTTTGGTAATACGACTTCATTCACTAATAACTCTACAGTAGGATATGGAACCATTGCTTCTTATCAATGGAACTTTGGTGATCAGACTATATCTTCTTCGCCGACACCATCCCACGTCTATTCGACTGCCGGAACCTACAATGTGATACTGACGGCTGTTACAAATAACGGTTGTCGTGATAGTGCATTGCAAATCGTCAACATTTTCCCGAATCCGGTTGCAAACTTTACAACAACCAGTGTTTGTTTCGGTAGCCCGACTCAATTCCTAAATCAATCCTTCTTAAGTGGTGGTGGTCAGTTAAGTTCTTTTTGGAATTTCAGTGATGGTGGTACATCATCTGCAAACAACCCTCCTCACACTTTTACAAGTCCGGGTGGATATAATATTTCTTTATCAGTCATTACCAGTCATGGTTGTGTCGATTCAATTCTGAATGGCATGAGTGTTTACCGAAATCCTGTTGCACGTTTTGCTTCTGTAAATGGTTGTATGGGAAATACCGTTCAGTTTACTGATCAATCTTATTCTCAGGATGGAAGCATCAACGTTTGGTTATGGGAATTCGGTGATGGTGGTTCGTCTATAGAGGGAAATCCTGCACACAATTACCAAAGTGTCGGTAATTACAATGTGGCTTTAACCACGACAACGATTTATGGTTGTGTAGCTCGTTACGGTGACACTGTAGATATTTACAGCTTACCTCCTGTTGCAATCCAGGCCGGAAATGCGTGTATCAACACTCCTATTCAATTCTCAAATACTGCCGGTAACACAGGTAGTGTAAATTATTCGTGGGATCTAGGTAATGGATATCAATCGGTAAATAATAATTTCACTTATGCCTATGCAAATTCAGGAACTTATACTGTAACATTAACAGCTCAATCTGTTTATGGTTGTCGTAATTCTGTGAATACTCGTGTCAGTGTTTATCCGGAACCTACACCATCTTTTAGTACTAATAATGTTTGCCAAGCTTCGACTGCTGTGTTTATTAACAATAGTTCAATTCCGACCGGCACAATAAGAAGTTACAATTGGAACTTCGGTGACAATCAAACATCAGCTACAGCAAATCCTTCTCACACTTATTCTTCAACAGGAAATTATACTGTTATATTAACTGCAGTTTCCGATCAGGGCTGTACTGCTGTTGTGAATCAACCGCTGAGAGTACATCCATTGCCTGTGGTTAGTTTTGGCTCATCCTATCAGGGTTGTACTCCTGTAATAGCAAACTTTGCGAATACCTCTACTATTCTGAACGGCACCATTGCAGGCTATTTGTGGGACTTCGGTGACGGTGGTGTTTCAAATGATTCACTTCCTCAACATACATATTCCAATACAGGATTATACAATGTAACGATGACTGCTGTATCAGATCAGGGATGTTATGCCAGTGCTACTATTCCCGGACTTGTAAGAGTATTACCACAACCGGTTGCCGACTTCATTGCAGATCCTATGGTTACAGACATTCAAATGCCTGTAGTTCATTTTCAGAATCAATCTTCTCTTTATAATACCTATCAATGGATTTTCGGTGATGGCACAACAACGAGTACAGAATTAAATCCTGTCCACACATTCAGAGATACCGGTACTTATTCTGCTTTGTTAATCACAACCAATTCATTTGGATGTCGCGATACAATTTTAAAATACATTGAGATTCGTCCGCACTCTACCTTATTCATCCCTAATTGCTTTACTCCGAACGGTGACGGAAAAAATGATGATTTCAAACCGTTCTTTACTAACATGACAGACATACAAGTCTGGATTTTCGACCGCTGGGGAAAATTATTAACCAACTGGGATTCTCTTGAAGGATCTTGGGATGGTTATTACCAGGGTAGAAAATGTGAAACCGATACCTACGTCTATAAAATTATCGGAAACGGTATCGATGGTAAACACTCGGAGTGGGTGGGTCATGTTAGTATTGTTTATTAAAAAATACGCTGTGTAATTAAATGCAGTTTAAAAAATTAAGATAGTGCGTTTGGTTTTTCATGGTGTGTGTCCCTCGATATGGCGATGTCGGGGGATTTTTATTTGGATTGGCGATTGATTTATGAAGGCGGCGGGAAAAATAGATTAATGGAATTGGTCATTGTCACTTATTATCTGAATCTCCATCCCGGAGGATATACTGATCTTGTATACGGTCGTGTTCTCGCTAATGAACGGAGGTAAGCAAACTTATGCGGTGTTCCGAAAACGGATCGGAGTTTTTTGAAATCTTCGAACAACGTCTTCTGTTTATCGTCTCTCGGCTCGAAACCGGTAACATAAAATTCATTTTGTCCCATCGTGTTTTGTTGATTAATTATAAAGTAAAACTACTCTCAACACAGACTGTCTTCAACATTTCTTGGCTCTCAATCACTTCAAGCATGTGAATGGATGAAATAGCAGGGTGAATAATTCGGGAAGCTTTTTCAGAGCAGAATCAAGTGATTACTAAATTTCAGCGATATCTTCAGTGCATTTATTTCAGAAGTATTTCTTGTATTTACCGTCAGAATATTTCCCGCGAAAAACACGGAAAGAAATCGGAAACGCACGGAAAAAATTACTTTCTTCCATCCAAGAAAATTGCATCAATCTATCTATCCCAAATCCATTTTTCTAATTAATCTTCATTTCAATTTTTCACCCGCATAGAAAACCCCGCCAAATAAAAAAAACGCCTCTATCTCGGGAGGCGTTTATATAAACCTAAACCAAAAACAATTCAACTTAATTAGCAGGGTTCGTAACGGCCACTGAGCCAGGCTGGAAATTGAGGGATTTCCTGTTCAGTCGCCGTTAACAAAAATCCGAAAATTGACACTAAGTCAGTGGGATAAAAATCCTGCTTTAAATTCTAACGAACGGCCAAAAATAGTGGATCCTGCTTTTCATTTTTCCTCATTTATGCCAATCACTCTTTTCTGATCGTGAATGATCAAAAGTCAGAGGTGAATCCTGGCGAACCTATTTTGTCAAACTTAAATAAAGATCGCATCTACCTTATTATCATATAGTTAATATTTAACACCTCGTTTAAAAAAAACAGTAGATCGTCTTCATTGAAAAACATAGTTTCGCATAGAATTTAAATCGAATCCATGAATAAGCGATTTGTTATCCTTGCCTTCTCTATGCTTGCTTTTGAATGCTCAGGACAAACCTTTGACTACCCTAAAACTGGTAAGACAAATCAAACCGATAATTACTTCGGAACAACTATAACGGATCCTTACCGTTGGCTGGAAGATGATCGATCACCCGAAACAGCTTCTTGGGTAAAGGAAGAAAATAAAGTAACGGAAGATTACCTTTCCAAAATTCCATTTCGTGCGAAAGTCAAATCACGACTCACGCAAATATGGAACTTTCCAAAAGCTTCATCACCTTTCAAAGGTGGATCTAATTATTTCATGTACACGAATAATGGACTACAAAATCAGTTTGTGCTGAACATACTTCGTGGAGGTGCAAATGCAAAACCGGAAGTTTTTTTGGATCCAAACACTCTCTCGACCGATGGAACTGTAAACGTTTCTACTGTCTCTGTTTCTCACGAAGGTAAATATCTGGCATATTCAATTTCCCGTGCCGGTAGCGATTGGCAGGAAATCTATGTAAAGAAAACAGTCGATGGTGTTCAGATAAACGATAAAATTGAATGGGTTAAATTTTCAGGTATCGCCTGGAAAGGAAATGGTTTTTACTACTCCCGTTACGATGCTCCTGATTCATCTAATTTGCTCAAAGGAAAAAATGATTTTCATAAAATCTACTATCACCTCATTGGGAATCCACAGAAATACGATGTGTTAGTCTACGAAGACAAATTTCATCCTCAACGTAATTTCTCAGCAAGTGTAACCGATGATCAGCGATTTCTTATTATCTCAGGTCGCGAGGGTACATCAGGCAACAATCTAGTCGTTCGTGATCTTAAAAAAGAGAATGCTCCTTTTATCACACTCGTGGAAGGATTCAATGACGATTACAATGTAATTGACAACGATTCCACTTCTCTGTTGATTCAAACGAATGCAGATGCACCGAAATACAAACTGATGCGCATCGATGTAAAAGATCCTAAGAAAAGTTGGAAAACAGTTGTTCCTGAAAAACCGGATGTATTAGTCGATGTAACTGCCGGTAGTGATTTATTAATTTGCAAATACATGAAAGCTGCTATCAGCGTTATTCAATTGTATGGTCGTGATGGATTATTCAAAGGTGCAGTTACATTAGCGTCAATCGGTGCAGTAGACCAACTCAATGCTTCCCGAAAGGATGATAAATTGTTTTACGCTCTCACAACTTTTACTGCTCCTTCGACAATTTACGAATTCAATCTGAAGTCGAAAACACAAAAAGTTTTCTTCAAACCGGAAATGGACATTAACACCGATGATTTTATTACCGAACAAAAGTATGTAACCGGAAAAGACGGTGTTAAATTTCCTGTTTTCATTGTTCATCGGAAAGAAATTATGATGGAAGGAAACAATCCGACGCTAATCTTCGGTTACGGCGGATTCAACATTTCAATGGTACCGCAATTAAAAATTGAACGATTGGTCTTTTTGGAAAATGGTGGTATTCTCGTAGTTCCGAATTTACGTGGTGGTGGTGAGTTTGGTGAAGACTGGCATCAGGCCGGGACTCAATTGAAGAAACAAAATGTATTCAACGATTGTATTTCTACAGCAGAATTTTTAATCAAGGAAAAATATACCAATCCATCGAAGCTTGCTATCAGCGGTCGTTCTAACGGCGGATTATTAGCTGCAGCAGTTGCGCTCCAACGTCCCGACTTATTCAAAGTAGCGTTGCCAACAGTTGGTGTACTCGATATGCTTCGCTATCATAAATTCACAATCGGATGGGCATGGAAAGGCGACTACGGATCAAGCGAAGACGAAGTTAATTTCCGGAATCTGCTTACCTATTCTCCTCTTCATAACATCAAAGCGAACGTCAACTATCCCGCTTTCCTAGTATCAACAGGCGACCATGATGATCGTGTGGTTCCGGCTCACTCTTTCAAGTTCATAGCTACTTTACAGGAAACATACAAAGGCCCGAATCCTGCTCTGATTCGTATTGACGTCAACTCCGGTCATGCCAGTACGACCTTCTTAGGTTCCAGTAAACCGGTAGTGAAGCAGATTGAAGAACAAACAGACATTTTCTCCTTTTTAATGTATAATCTCGGGATGACTGTCCAATAGACTTTTAAACAAATCGTTTTGAAAAGTCACTCTTATAATTAGGGCTTGGCAATTGTAAATGATTAAATTTGCATGAAACCCATTATTTCATGAAATTAAAAGTCGGTGTTGTGTTCGGAGGTCTTTCACGGGAAAGAGAAATTTCTTTTGCCGGAGGCAGAACCGTTTATGACAATCTCAATAAATCACTGTTCGATGCTGCCCCACTTTTTGTTGACAGCTTCGGAAATTTTATTTTACTGGATTGGGAATACATTTACAAAGGAAGCATCCGGGACTTTTATCCTCCTGTTGAATTTCTGACTGATTCTCCAAATGAATTTCAGGTTTATACTGAGAGTTTAGGAACGCTGACTTATTCTGAACAAGAAAAACTGATATCAAGTATTGGTCGTAAAGTTTCGATTGAAGAATTACCGAAGTTAATTGATTTTGCATTTTTATGTTTGCATGGTCCCCATGGTGAAGATGGTCGCATCCAGGGATTGTTTGAATACATAGGCATACCTTATTCAGGTTCGGGAATTTTATCTTCTGCTATTGGTATCAATAAAGCCACACAAAAACAACTGATGAAAGAAGTCGGATTTGAAAGTCCGTCTTTCTTTGCAATAACAAGATCGGAGTGGAAAAATGAAGCGTCTGTAGATAACATCTTAAAAAAAATAAAAGATGAAATCAAATTTCCATGCGTAATTAAACCTGCAAATCAGGGTTCATCTATTGGCATTACTATTTTGCACAATGAAAATTTCAATGAACTCACTCAGGCGATTAATCATGCTTTTTTCATTGATAATATTTCCAGTGCCGAATGGAAAAAGCTGAATTCTTCACAAAGAGTAGAACGCATTCGTAATCTAACCGACATTCGTTCCGGCATTGGCATTCCGGTTTATCTGAATGAAATTTATGATGAAATAATTTTGCACCCTGAAGAATTACTCCTTCGCATCGATGAATTATTCCTTGCAGGGAAAACAAACATCAAAATTGAAAGTGCTGATAGCGAAAGCGAAGTAATGATTGAAGGATTCATTGAAGGAAAAGAATTTTCTTGTATTGTCATCCGAAATGAAAATAATTTACCTGTAGCACTGCCTCCAACTGAAATCCGGAAAGGAAAAGAATTGTTCGATTATCGTTCGAAATATTTACCGGGTTTATCAAGAAAAATCACTCCGATCGAAATTGAAACAGAAAACATTCAGCGCATTCGCAAAGAATGTGAACGGTTGTTTCTATCCTTGAAGTTTAATGTCTACGCCCGAATCGACGGATTTATTAATTCAGCCGGAACCGTATTTTTAAATGACCCGAATACTACATCGGGCATGATGCCGAGCTCTTTCTTTTTTCATCAGGCTGCTGAAATCGGATTGAATCCTTCGCAGTTTCTTACCTACATTATTCGAACATCGTTAACGGAACGTTTGAATGACATGAGAGAATCAATACACATTGAAAAACTGCGCAACAATTTAGACCAGCAACTGATTTCATTACAAAAAAACACCGCTCAAAAAATTCGTGTTGCAGTGATCATGGGAGGCTATTCTTCTGAACGACATATTTCAGTGGAGAGCGGAAGAAATATCTATGAAAAATTAGCGAGCTCTGAAAAGTATGCTCCAATTCCTGTTTTCCTGACGGGAAGTGATCGTGAACATATTCTCTATCAGATTCCGGTTAATCTGATGTTAAAAGATAATGCAGATGATATCAAAGAAAAGGCTGAGCATTTTCATGTGCATCCGGTGATTCAGGAAATCATGAGTAGTTGTAAAAACATTACAGGCAAATACACTTCTAATCAAAACGTACTCGAACCTAAACGAATTTCATACGAAGAGTTGGCTACTCTGGTAGATGTAGTATTTATCGCCTTGCATGGAAGACCCGGTGAAGATGGAGAAGTACAAAAAAAGCTGGATACACTCGGATTACCATATAACGGATCAGGAGTAGAGTCAAGCAAGATCACGATCAATAAATTTGAGACGAATGAAATACTTCGTCAACATGGTTTTCACGTTGCACAACATGCATTGGTAAAGCTCACCGATTGGAAAAATGACAGCACCGGATTTATAAAAAACATTTCTACAAAATTCCGTTTCCCATTTATTGCAAAACCGGTTGACGATGGTTGCAGCAGTGCTGTAAAGAAAATAAAAAACGAAAAAGAACTGGAAGCGTTTTCTGTGTTGATGTTTCGTGAAGAAGAACTTTTACCTGAAAAGGAGGCTTCCCTCCTTCAGTTAAAACAAAAAGAAGAATTTCCGCGCAAGCAACAATACCTGATTGAAGAATTGATTGATCGCAATGGTGCCGATCATTTCCTTGAAATCACCGGTGGACTGCTGACAAAAAACGGTCCGGATGGTGAACCTGTGTATGAACTTTTCGAAGCATCAGAAACGCTTTCTGAAGGAGATGTTCTGTCACTGGAAGAGAAGTTTCTTGCGGGACAAGGACAAAACATTACGCCTGCCCGATATGCTAAAGATCCAAAGGAACGTCAGCAAATATCAGATCTTGTAAAAGAAGAATTGAAACGCGCTGCTGCTTTATTAAACATTGAAGGATATGCACGTATTGATGCCTTCGTTCGCATTTTTAAAAACAAAAATCCGGAAGTTATTTTTATAGAGGTTAACTCGCTGCCGGGAATGACTCCTGCAACCTGCATCTTCCATCAATCTGCTATTGCAGGTTATCCGCCATACCAGTTCATCGATCATATTCTTGAATACGGAGCACAAAAGAAAAAATATCCGGTTAACATCCATTAATTCATGTCTCAACTCATTTCCTTCTTCAGGAGTAAAACCTTTTTAATCAATATCGGCCTTGCTATTCTGTTAGCCATTGTCATTGGATTTGGCATCTCTGCGTGGTTAAATAAATTTACTCTTCATGGCGAAAGCATTTCTGTTCCTGATGTAAGAGGATTGAAATTAAATAGACTCGATCGGTTTTTAGCAGACAAAAGTCTTCAATACAAAATCATTGACTCCATTTTTGATCTGGGAAAACCACCGGGAGTAATCATTGAACAAGATCCTGCACCTGCCAGCAAGGTGAAAGAAAACAGAACGTTATACCTGACGATTAATGCTTCGCATCCACCCAATGTAAAAATGCCAAACCTTATCGATGTATCATATCGTCAGGCAGAAGCCATTCTCAATTCATTCGGATTAAAAGTCGGGCAGTTGATCTATAAACCTGATCTGGCTAAAAATGCTGTTTTGGAACAGCTCTATAAAAGCTCCCGAATTGCTCCGGGAATTGATATTCCAAAGGGATCTACAATCGATTTGGTGCTTGGCGACGGACTTGGAAATGTAGATGTACCTGTACCGGATTTGTCAGGATTGACGCGTGGTGAAGCCTTATTTGTCTTGAAAGGGTCTTCTTTAAACATTGGAATTGTCCATTATGATGGAACCGTCCGTGATTCCTCCAATGCAAAAGTGTACAAACAAGAGCCTGACGCCTCTGATGATGGTATTCTGAAACAAGGAGAAGCAGTCGATATTTACCTGCATTAACCAGCTAATTTTCGTATTTTCGCCAATCTTTAGAGACCCTTAATCGTTAATCTACGGATCTATCCCTTCCCTTTCCAAATGAGACTATCCAACGGAATCTTTCTGCTTTATTTATTGACCATGACATCCCTGTCATTTGCACAGGAAATCCTGAGTCCGTTAGGTACGAATACCGTTCTTCAACAATATGTTCGCGATCATCCTTCAAACCCGACGGTAAGTCGGATCGCTGCATTTAATGACACATTGATTCTTCCCTTTGAAGATGACTTCTCTCGTCCCGGTGTATATCCTTTTGATAGTTTATGGCTGGACAGTAATGTGTACATCAACACTAGTTTTTCAGCAAATCCGAAAACGATAGGCATTGCAACTTTCGATGGATTGAACAGCAAAGGTATTCCCTATAATTATCTGGCGAATCGCGATACGGTTGCCGACTTCCTTACTTCAAGACCTATTGACCTTGGACAATTTGCCGGCGATACATCTGTTTGGTTGAGTTTCTTCTATCAACCTCAAGGTTTAGGAGATATTCCTGAGAGAGATGATTCACTTGTTTTGCAATTCAAAGATACAGGTGGTGTATGGAGAAATATGCTGGCGATTGCAGGACGATCTGATACTGCATTTCAACGTGCCAATGTCAGAGTGAGCGATCCGATATATCAATACAAAGGATTTCAATTTCGATTTTTCAATTATGCTACTGTCAATGGAAACAGAGATCACTGGCATTTGGATTATGTAATCCTGAGACGCTTCACTGTTGCCAATGATTCTATTCTTGACAATTCTATGTTGCTTCCGCAAAAGACATTGCTGACCGAATATACTTCCATGCCGTATAGGCATTATAAAGCGTTAAGCAATCCTGCTGCGCAAATGCTCACTCAAATCACCGACAGCATTTACAACATCAATTACGGAGGTACATCTTACCTTCCACAAATCAGGATAGAAAATAACGGCAATGCTCTTTTCTCAAATAATATTGGAAGTATCAGTACATTTTCATCCAATACTTTTACCCGCTACACTATTCCATTGAACAACTTCACGTTTCCAGTTATTCCCGGTGACAGTGCCGACTTTGTGTATAAAAGCTACTTCGATTTTCTCGGTGCTCAATCAAACCGTCACAACGATACAGCGTATTGTTATCAGCATTTTTACAATTACTATTCTTATGATGACGGCTCTGCTGAAGTAGCCTATTCTTTAGCTGGAAATTCAGATGTATCACTGGCGTATCAATTCGATGTAAAAACACTTGACACATTACGTGGCGTACAGATTTATTTTAATCCTGTCGGTGCAGATGTCCGTAATAAATTATTTCAGTTAACAGTATGGTCTTCTGTAGACGTAGCCGGAAATCAAAGCACTCAAATGTATCGCTTGCTGAACCAGAAACCCGGAGATCCGGACGGCATCAATGGATATAAAACTTATTTGTTTGACACGACTCTTGTTGTTGGTCCCGGTTCATCTGTTGGCTCAACAATTTGGGTTGGATTCATTCAGAACGAACCTGCAACTCTTTATGGAGTTGGTTTAGATAAAAGCATCGATTCCAGAGGTAAAATGTTTTATCGATTAGATGGTGGTTGGTATCAATCGAGTGTAAAAGGATCCTGGATGATTCGTCCTGTTTTCGGAGGCGTAATCCCTGTAGTTTCTGTCGATGAATTAAAAAAACCGGCACTTACATTTGCAACCGGACCGAATCCGGCTGAACAATTTACCACACTCTATTTTGAATCTGCAGGAAGTCGAAAGTTTACTTATCGACTGACAGATCTATCCGGAGCATTGATTCAGGATGGACCTGTCGTCTCCGGCGATCGCATTGAACTGGCTACAGTTGCTGCCGGAATTTATTTCATCCGCCTTTCTGATCCGCTTAGCGGCCGAACAGGAGTACAAAAACTAATCGTGCGTTAATTTAATTACATGTTAGAAACTGAAGATCAAGAACAGGAAGAACAGGAGGAACAAGAAGAATTGTATGAACACCACCGATTCATCGTCGAGAAAGGTCACATGCTTATTCGTATTGATAAATTTCTAATCAACCGAATGCCGAAGATCAGTCGGAACAAAATTCAAAAAGGTTGTGAAGATGGAAATGTACTGGTAAACGGTAAAACGGTTAAGTCGAATTACAAAGTAAAACCACTCGATCAGATTCAAATTGTATTGCCTGAACCGGTTCGTATCAGCGAACTTATTCCACAAGACATTCCATTGGATGTTATTTATGAAGATGCTGATTTAGTTATCATCAATAAAAAACCGGGCATGGTTGTGCATCCTGCATATGGAAATTATACAGGAACATTGATGAATGCACTCATGTTTCGTTTTCAGGATCTTCCTGCCAGTCACGGAAATTTAGATCGTCCCGGACTCGTGCATAGAATTGATAAAAACACATCCGGTCTGTTAGTTATTGCAAAAACAGAAACGGCAATGAATCATCTGGCCAAGGAATTTTTTGATCGTACCATTGATCGTCAATACCTGGCATTAGTATGGGGTGATTTTACAGAAGATAGCGGAACCATTACCGGACATGTCGGACGAAATCTGAAAGACAGAAAAGTGATGGATGTTTTTCCCGACGGTGATTATGGTAAGCACGCTGTTACACATTATAAAGTTCTTGAGCGGTTTGGATATGTGACACTAATCGAATGTAAACTCGAAACAGGTCGCACACATCAGATTCGTGTTCATTTAAAATTTGCCGGACATCCACTTTTTAACGATGAAACATATGGCGGTGAAAAAATTCTAAAAGGAACTACTTTCACAAAGTATCGTCAATTCATAGAAAACTGTTTTTCTCTTATGCCTCGTCATGCTTTGCATGCAAAGACACTTGGTTTCATTCATCCTACAACCAGAGAAAAAGTTTTATTCGACAGCCC
>JAYSPU010000276.1:0-12425 GCA_043721935.1 Bacteroidota bacterium
GCCTGAACTGCATTTTCTACATAGGTAAAGTCACGTGTTTGTTCTCCATCTCCGTCAATAGCAGGGGAAGTATTTTCCAATGCATGTTTCATGAATAATGGTATCACTGCAGCATACGGTCCATCCGGACTTTGATTCGGACCGAAGACATTGAAGTAACGCAATCCGATAATATTCATGTTATACGTTTGTCCGAAAACACGAGCATACAATTCATTCGTTTTTTTACTGACTGCATAAGGAGACAATGCATTTCCGGTTTCTGATTCACGTTTTGGCAATCCCGGATGGTCTCCGTAAACACTGGATGAAGATGCATAGACAAACCTTTTTACCTTTTCATCACGGGCTGCGATCAGCATATTTAAAAAACCGGTCGCATTCGTTTCATGAGTTGCCAACGGATCCTTAATAGAACGGGGAACTGAGCCCAATGCAGCCTGATGTGAAACGTAGTGTACGTTTTTACAAGCTTCTTTACAGTCGTTTAAATTTCTTATATCACCATTGATGAATTCAAACCTGGAATCTGATTGAAAGGCTTCCAGATTATCCGTTGATCCGGTTGCAAGATTATCAAGTACGCGAACTTTCCCCGCACCGTGTTGTAACAGATACTCAACGATGTTGGATCCAATGAAACCTGCTCCGCCTGTAATCAGAAAATTGGTTTTGGAAATATCTTCAGTATGAAATTTAGTCATGGTTGTTCAGTGATAAAATTTTAGCGTTTCGTGTATTGAACTTCGTAATAATTCAGATAGTCGCCGGAAGTAAGATGATTTAACCAGTCTTCATTTGTCAGATACCAGTTTACCGTTTTCGACAACCCTTCTTCAAATTGCAAAGAAGGTTTCCATCCTAACTCACGTTGTAATTTAGAAGAATCAATTGCATATCGTAAATCATGACCTGCACGATCTTTTACGAATGAGATTAATGCTGCCGATGTACCTTCTTTTCGATTTAACTTTTCATCCATCACTCTGCACAAAAGTCGAATGAGATCGATGTTCGTCCATTCATTGTTTCCACCGATGTTATACGTTTCTCCCTTTTTTGCTTTATGAAAAATAACATCAATGGCATTTGCATGATCTTCTACAAATAACCAATCGCGTATATTTTCTCCTTTTCCATAAATTGGAACAGCTTTATTGTTTCGAATATTATGAATAGCAAGCGGAATTAATTTTTCCGGAAACTGAAATGAGCCATAGTTGTTTGAGCAATTTGAAATAACGACCGGTAACTGGTATGTGTCGGAATAAGCACGGACGAGATGATCAGATCCTGCTTTGGAAGCGGAGTACGGACTGTGCGGATCATATGCAGTATCTTCTGTAAAATGTCCGGTTGTGCCTAATGTTCCATATACTTCATCTGTGGAGATATGATAGAATAAATGATCAGCAAAGTTTTCTTTCTTCCACGTTTCACGAGCAGCGTTTAACAGGTTAGCGGTACCAACTACATTCGTCATAACGAATTCAATCGGATTTGAAATGCTTCGGTCTACATGCGATTCTGCTGCGAGATGAATGATGGCATCAATCTGATACTCTTTCATTATTTTTTTCATCTCTTCACCGTCTACTATATCCGCTTTAATAAATTGATAGTTCGGTTCGTTTTCAATGTCAGTCAGGTTGAGTAAATTTCCTGCATAGGTTAATTTGTCCAGATTGATAATCCGATAATCCGGATATTTCTTTACAAAAAGTCTGACGACATGTGAACCGATAAATCCGGCACCGCCGGTGATGAGTATATTTTTCATGAGAATTGAAGAATTTTTTATTAAGTAACAAGTGATAAATTACATGTTACAAGAGTGGTAAATTCAAACATTCATAACTTTGGCAAGGTGATTTTCCCAGGCCCAGGCGGAACGCATGATGTCATCAAGAGACAGTTTTGCTTTCCAGTCTAATTCCGTTTCTGCCAACGTCGTGTCAGCGTATACTTTTTCAACATCACCGGGACGTCTTGCGCCTACTGAATAATTTAACTTGATTCCACTGACCTTTTCAAAGGCCTGAATGGCTTCCAGTACAGTGTTTCCATTACCGGAACCAAGATTAAATACTTCCAGATTCTTTTTATTTTTTTTTGCAATTAATCGTTCAACAGCTGCAACATGTGCTATGGCAATATCAACAACGTGAATATAGTCACGGATACATGTTCCGTCAGGAGTATTGTAATCGTTTCCAAAAACCGTCATGGAAGTACGCTTACCAATAGCAGTTTGAGTAATTACAGGAACCAGATTGCCGGGCGGATGAATAGGGTATTCTCCAAGTAAAGCAGAATCATGTGAGCCTGCCGGATTAAAATAGCGAAGAGCAATTCCATTTAAATTACCTAAGCGAATAGTATCGGAAAGAATATCTTCACCAATACGTTTTGTATTTGCATACGGCGACTCAGCATTTTTTAATGGTGTCTTTTCAGTTACCGGAAGTTGATCAGCTTGACCATATACGGAACAGGAAGAAGAGAAAATGAAATTATCTAATTGCCTTGCTTGATAAATTTCTAGTAGATTGATAAGGGAAACTAAATTGTTCCGATAGTATTTTAATGGTTCATTTACTGATTCACCAACCGCTTTGTATGCTGCAAAATGAATAGTAGCATCAATTTTATATTGATCAAATAATTTTTCAACAGCTACTTTGTTGCACAAATCAATGGTGTGAAAAATTACTTTTTTACCTGTGATGGATTCAATAGCGGAGATAACTTCTTCACGCGAATTGCTCAGGTTGTCAGCAACAATAGGAGTGAAGCCTTTGTTGAGTAATTCAACAACGGTATGAGATCCTATATAGCCGGTTCCGCCTGTGACAAGTATATTCATTATAAACTCCAATAATTTAATCCTGTAATTTTTCCTTTTAAGAAACCTTTAATATCCACGATCAAACCATCTTTTGACAAAATGTTGGCAAACCATTTTTCATCCAACTTCAAGTATTCGTTATGGTTTACTGCGACAATAATGGCATCGTAATTTTTTCCATAATCTTTTATCAATTCAAATCCGTATTCTTCTTTCAGATGTGAGCTGTTTGCTTTCGGATCAGATACTTCTACTTGCACTCCGTATGAAATTAATTCTTTTACGACATCTGCTACTTTTGAATTGCGAATGTCTTCTACATTCTCCTTAAAGGTAGCACCCATTACAAGAACTTTCGATTTGGAAACATCCTTACCGGCTGCAATTATTTTTTTAACTGTTTGCTTCGCTACATAAAATCCCATGCTGTCGTTCACATAACGCCCGCTGTTGATTACCTGAGCATGATAACCTAGTTCCTGAGCTTTATAAGTCAGGTAATAAGGATCGACACCGATGCAATGACCACCTACAAGTCCCGGTTGAAAACGGATAAAGTTCCATTTTGTACCGGCAGCTTCCAGCACATCATACGTATTAATCCCCATTTTATTGAAGATGATACTCAGTTCATTCATCAAGGCAATGTTTACATCACGTTGAGTATTCTCTATGATTTTTGCTGCTTCTGCTACTCTGATCGATGTGGCTTTAAAAACTCCTGCTTCAACAATTATTTTATAAACACTGGATATTTCTTCCAGAGATTCTGAATCACATCCTGATACCACTTTTAATATTTTTGTGATGGTATGCTCATGATCACCCGGATTGATTCGTTCCGGAGAATAACCTACTTTAAAATCAGTTTTTACTTTTAATCCGGAAAGTTCTTCCAGAATAGGAATGCAATCTTCTTCTGTGCAACCCGGATAAACGGTTGATTCATACACGACGTAATCTCCTTTTTTCAAAACCTTCCCGATTGATTTAGTCGCACTTAAAATGGGTTTTAAATCGGGTAAATTATGTTCGTCAATAGGCGTAGGGACAGTCACAATAAAAAAATTGGCCTGCTTCAGAACATCCAATGATGATGTGAATTCGATCGATTTGTTTTCGAATGCTTTTCTATCAAGTTCTCCGCTAGGATCAATTTTGTTTCGCATTTTTTCAAGACGCTCTTCGTTAATGTCGAAGCCAATAACATCTATGTGACCTGCAAATTCAAGTGCAATAGGTAAGCCTACGTAGCCCAATCCGAGTACGGCAAGTTTTTTTTTCTTCTCTTTTAATTCCTGATACATTATAGCGATACTATTATTTTAGTTTTTTAATTTTAGGAAGATCCCGAATAGCATATATACGTTCGATGATGTCAACTACTTTTAATCCTTCCAGTGCATTTGTGGTAACGATAGTTCTGCCCTTCAGTGTGTCAATTACATTTTCAATGATGTAATGATGATTTGCTGCCGAACCTTTGTATGTCCCATAATCGTTAGCCGGATTTACCGGCGGTAAAACAGGCATTGTATAATCTTTGATATGGCAGTATTCAACTTCATTCATATACTGCCCGCCAATTTTTACGCTTCCATTCTCACCAATGATGGTAATACTGCTTTCAAGATTTTTATCCCATACTGAAGTAGAATAATTGATTGACCCCATTCCGCCGTTTATAAAATTAAAGCTGACTACACCGCTGTCTTCAAAAGCAGTTATTTGATTGTGATTAAAGTCTGCGAATTTTGCTTGTATGTCAGTGATGTCTCCAAAGAGCCAATACATAATATCAATGAAGTGGGAGAATTGAGTAAAGAGTGTTCCTCCGTCCAGATCAGCGGAGCCTTTCCAGTTCTTTCCATTGTAATACCGTTCGTCACGATTCCAGTAACAATTGAGTTCTACCATAAAAATTTTCCCCATCAAATTCTGATCGATGACCTCTTTGATCCAAAGTGAAGGTGGAGAATATCTGTTCTGCATCACGCAAAAAATCTGTCGTGAAACCTGTAAGGCTTTGAAAATTATTTTTTCACATTCAGCAACAGTTAGTGCCATCGGTTTTTCAATGACAATGTGTTTTTTCTGGTCAAGTGCTTTTAGTGTATGCTCACCGTGAAGTCCGTTAGGAGAGCAAATGCTCACTACATCGAATTCAATTCCAGATGCAAAAAGTTCTTCAATTGAAGATAAAAAAGGAACATCAAGTTCAGTCATTCCTAGTTCGGCAGCCGGTTTGATGTCACACATAGCAACAAGTTGAGCCTCCGGATGACGGCGAACCATTTCTGCATGGCGTTTCCCAATGTGTCCGCTTCCGACGATTGCAAAACGTACTTTGTCGTGTTGATTCATTACTTGATACGTTTTACTTTATTTCCATGTAATTCATATTCTTGTTTACTTTCAGTACAAATAGCAATACCATTTGCATTGAATTTTAGACGATGGCCAAATTCACTCATCCATCCTGTCTGTACTGCAGGATTTCCAACGACCAGTGCATAAGCAGGAATGTCTTTGGTAACCACCGCACCAGCACCGATGAATGCATATTCGCCTATGTTATGGCCACATACAACAGTTGCATTTGCACCAATGGTAGCGCCTTTTCCAACATGAGTTGTTGTATACTGGTTTCGTCGTACGACTGCACTTCTTGGATTGTTGACATTGGTAAAAACTACAGACGGCCCTAAGAACACATCGTCATCACAAACGACTCCGGTATAAATGGACACATTGTTCTGCACCTTTACATTTTTACCTAGTTTAACATCGGGTGAAATAACCACGTTCTGGCCGAGGTTACAATTTTCACCAAGGATACTCCCCGACATTATGTGAGAGAAGTGCCAGATTTTGGTTCCTTCTCCGATCACAGCACCGTCGTCTATAATCGCTGTTTCGTGTGCAAAATATTTTTTTTCCATAAGTGGGCAATGACTACGAATATACGAATGTCAGATTGAATGCTTTCTTTTCAATTCGCCTCATTCAGTTGGAGGAACGAATGTAAAGTTGCATCATTTTATTTATTGAAACCGATGTTCAGAATTGTATAATTCTTCTTTCGGCAGATTTTTAAAATAGGCGTACGTTCTTTTCAATCCTTCCTGTCGGCTAATGGTTGGTTCCCAGTTTAAGACTTTTCTTGCGGTGGAAATATCCGGTTGACGCTGCTTTGGATCATCCTGAGGAAGTGGCTTCGATACAATGCGTTGATTGGCTCCTGTGAGTTTAAGAATTTCTTCGGCAAAATCCCTGATGGAAATTTCATCCGGATTTCCAATGTTAACCGGTAAGTGATAGTCGCTCATTAACAAACGGTATATTCCTTCAACCAAATCGTCGACGTAACAGAAAGAACGAGTTTGTGAACCATCACCAAACATTGTTAAATCTTCGCCGCGCAAAGCCTGACCAATGAAAGCCGGCAATACACGTCCATCGTTTAATCGCATGCGTGGTCCGTAAGTATTGAAGATGCGGACAATTCGGGTTTCAAGTTTATGATAAGTATGATAGGCCATGGTAATTGCCTCTTGAAATCGTTTGGCTTCATCGTAAACTCCACGTGGTCCAATAGGATTTACATTTCCCCAGTAATCTTCTGTCTGTGGATGAACCAATGGATCACCGTAAACTTCAGATGTTGAGGCCACTAAAATTCGTGCAGATTTTGCTTTTGCAAGTCCGAGTAAATTGTGAGTGCCAAGTGAACTAACCTTTAATGTTTGAATTGGAATTTTAAGATAATCAATCGGACTGGCAGGAGAGGCGAAGTGAAGAATGTAATCAATCGTTCCCGGAACGAAAACAAATTTTGAAACATCGTGGTGATAAAATTCAAACTCTTTCAGTTTAAAAAGATGTTCAATATTTTTCAAATCACCGGTGATTATGTTATCCATACCAATCACTTCAAAACCTTCACGAATGAACCGGTCACAAAGATGACTTCCTAAAAAACCGGCAGCTCCGGTGATGAGTACTCGTTTCATTTGGATCCGTTTATTATAGATCTGCCTACACTGTAATAGGTATAACCAAGTTCCTGCATTTGACGCAGGTCGTATACGTTACGACCGTCAAATATTAATTTCTCTTTTAATTTTTCACCAATGACATCAAAGTCCGGTGTACGGAACACAGGCCACTCTGTTGCTATAATGAGAAAGTCGGCACCATTGAGTACATCGTATTCATCCTTGCCATAAATTATTTTATCACCCAGAATCTGTTTTACATTTGGCATTGCTTCAGGGTCAAATGCTGATACAGCCATTCCTTCTTTCAGTAATTCTTTGATAATATACAGTGAAGGAGCTTCGCGGATATCATCTGTATCCGGTTTGAAAGCCAGTCCCCAGATAGCAACTTTTTTTCCTTTCAGCTGACCTTTAAAGTGAGCTCGTATTTTTTCTACAATCGTTAATTTTTGTTGGTCATTGACCTGCATTACTGCATCGACGATGTGAAAGGTATAACCATATTCCTGAGACGTTTTCAATAATGCCTGAACATCTTTTGGAAAACAACTTCCTCCGTAACCAATTCCTGCAAATAAAAATCGTTTTCCGATTCTGTCATCTGAACCAATGCCAATACGAATGGAATCTACATTTGCACCTACGCGTTCGCACAGATTAGCGATTTCATTCATGAAGGTAATTTTCGTTGCCAAAAAAGCATTTGCAGCGTACTTGGTCAACTCAGCAGAACGCTCGTCCATAAAATACACAGGATTTCCCTGACGAACAAAAGGAGCATATAATTCTGTCATTAATTTCTTTGCCTTTTCTGAACCTGTTCCTATGACAACGCGATCGGGTTTCATGAAATCATCAACTGCAAATCCTTCTCGTAGAAATTCAGGATTGGATACTACATCAATTTCTACGTTGCAATTTTTTTGAATGGCAGCTTTCACTTTTTCAGCAGTTCCGACCGGTACAGTGCTTTTGTTTACAACTATGCAATATTCAGTCAGGAGTTTTCCAAGCTGATCCGCTACCTGCATGACATATTTTAAATCGGCAGAGCCATCATCTCCGGGAGGAGTAGGAAGCGCCAGAAAAATGATTTGAGCCTGTTTGATTCCTTCAGCAAGATCAGTTGTGAAGGTTAGTCGGCCTTGCTTGAGATTACGCTCGAACAATACATCTAAATGTGGTTCGTAAATCGGAACTTCGCCTCTCGTCAGTTGATCAATTTTTACACGATCAATATCGACGCACGTTACTTTATTACCGGTTTCTGCAAAACAGGTTCCTGTCACTAATCCTACATAACCTGTTCCTACAACTGCTATTTTCATAAATTAATATTTCTTTTCTCCGGATGAAGAGGAAGAACGATGGAAGAATAAACTGTTTTCCGGAAACAGTTATGCATTTAAGAACTGAAGAACATTTTCTGTAATGTATTGTAAGGTCTCTTCTTTCATTTCTGTGTGAATGGGCAATGCAATAACATTTGCACATAAACTTTCTGTGACTGGAAAATCACCTGCTTTGTATCGTGGATCGAGGTATGCTTTCTGAAGATGCAATGGCACAGGATAATAAATCATGGCCGGTATATCTTTCGTTTGTAAATATTCGCGTAGTTTATTTCGATCTGCTCCTTTTATCACCAATGTGTACTGGTGAAAAACATGAGTTGAATAAGGAACACGTTCAGGTGTGCTGATCTTTGGGTGATTTGCAAAAGCACGATCGTAATAATCGGCTACACTACGACGGGCTGCAGCGTATTCGTCGAGGTGACGTAATTTAATCCGAAGAATTGCAGCCTGAATACTGTCCAATCTGGAATTTACGCCTATTTCATCGTGATAGTACTGTACCGATTGACCATGATTGGCAACCATTCTTATTTTGGCTGCAAGTGTATCGTCATTTGTGAAGAGTGCGCCGCCGTCGCCATAACATCCCAGATTTTTTGAAGGGAAAAAAGAAGTGCAACCAATCGTACACAGGGTGCCTGCTTTTTTTACCGTTCCATTTTTCAATTTATAATCTGCACCAATGGCTTGTGCATTGTCTTCAATGACAAATAATTTATGTTTTTCAGCAATTCGATTGATCGCTTCCATGTCGGCACACTGACCAAATAAATGGACAGGGACAATTGCTTTTGTGTTTGGAGTAATCGCTGCCTCAACAGCTGCAGGATCAAGGGTAAATGAATCTTCCAGTACATCAACGAGAACCGGTTTTAATTTCAAAAGTGCAATTGCTTCTGCAGTGGCAACATAGGTAAAATCAGCCGTAATGACTTCATCTCCCGGTTGTAATCCGAGCGCCATCATGGCAATTTGCAAAGCATCTGTTCCATTTGCACATGGAATAACATGCCTCACTCCGAGATAATGTTCAAGTTCAGATTGAAAAGCTTTTACTTCCGGACCATTGATGAAAGCAGCAGAACGTATTACGTTTAAGACCGCTTCGTCAATCTCTGTTTGTATTTTTTCATACTGACCGATCAGGTCAACCATTTGGATTTTGCCCATACAAAATGAATAGGTTGCGAAGATAACAATTGAATGTGGAATCAGAGAGTGGAACAGGAAACTTTGGGGGTGGTTTTTATAATTCCTCTTTCCTCTGTTCAAATTACTGAAACGAAGGAAAATAAGGACAAATTTTCAGGCTTAAAATTGGCTCCTCCTGTCTACTTCAGCTGCCTGATGAAAATCACCTGGTCTTTCGTTTAAAAATGGAGTCAGAAACGGATCCGCTTTCAGGAGGAATCAAGCATACGAAATATTGAAAAGGTGGGCAGACAGCTCTGTGTTTTCTCATTAATTAAAGACCTAATAGGTTCAAAACGACGGAACTGATTATCGGTGTTGATGAGTCTGCAATCGGGATGTCGGGATACAAAACATTAATTATCTTTACGCACTTATAAAATTATGGCAAAGACAAAATTTACTAAAAGTGTCTATTTAAAATGGTACGAGGACATGCTGCTCATGCGAAAGTTTGAGGAACGTGCCGGACAACTTTACGGAATGCAAAAGATTAAAGGCTTTTGTCATTTATACATTGGACAAGAAGCCCTGGTAGCGGGCGCTATGTCGGTGTTGAAGCCGGAAGACAATATGATCACTGCTTATAGAGATCATGCTCATGCCTTAGGAAAAGGAGTGAGTGCTCGTGCTGTTATGGCTGAATTATTTGGTAAAGAAACCGGATGCTCAAAAGGTAAAGGCGGTTCAATGCACATGTTTGATGCAAAGGCACGTTTTTTCGGCGGACATGGAATTGTCGGCGGACAAATACCATTGGGAGCCGGCATAGCCTTCGCTGATAAATTCAATAAGAACGATCATGTTACACTTTGTTACATGGGAGATGGCGCAGTTCGGCAAGGTGCTTTTCACGAAGCGTTAAACATGGCCATGACCTGGAAACTTCCTGTCATTTACATCATTGAAAACAATAATTATGCAATGGGAACTTCCGTCGAGCGTACCAGTAATGTGACGGATCTTTATAAATTAGGATTGGCGTACGATATGCCATCTGAACCGGTTGATGGAATGAGTGTTGAAGCCGTTCATACGGCTATTGAAAAAGCAGTTCAACTAGCGCGTAAAGGTGGTGGACCAAGTTTGCTTGAAATGAATACCTATCGTTACAAAGGTCATTCAATGTCTGATCCTGCGAAGTATCGCACGAAAGAAGAAGTTGAATCGTACAAGGCAAAAGATCCTGTTGAAATGGTGTTGAAAGAAATTCGTGACAACAAATTTGCAACGGAAGCAGAGATTGAAATCATCAATAATAAAATTCGGGACATTGTCGAAGACTCTGTTAAATTTGCAGAAGAATCTTCGTATCCTGATCCTTCAGAATTATACATTGACGTTTACGCTCAAGCTGATTATCCATATATCATTGAAGGATAATTTTAAAAGGTAGCAGAAAAATAAATTACAGATTGCGATTTTCACTTTACGAAAATCGATAACCAACTAATCCAATTCCCGGTGGCTGAAATTGTAAGAATGCCTAAGATGAGTGATACGATGACTGAAGGAGTTGTCGCCAAATGGCATAAGAATGTAGGTGATCCTGTTAAGTCAGGCGAACTTGTTGCAGAAATCGAAACAGATAAAGCGACAATGGAATTTGAATCGTATCAGGAAGGTGTTCTTCTATACAAAGGAGTAGAAGAAGGTAAGGCAGCTCCTGTTGACGGTATCTTAGCTATACTAGGAACCAAAGGTGAAGACTATAAAGCGTTGCTTGCTGAAGAAAATAAAAAAGCTGCTGTTGCAGCAACACCTGAACCTGTAAAGGAACAACCGAAGCCTGCTCAGGCTAAAGCAACTGTTGCAGCTGCATCGGTTGCTCCACCACCGGTCACTGCTCCAAAACAAGTTTCAGTACCGACAGATTCAGATGATCGAATGAAAATATCTCCGCTGGCTCGTAAACTTGCCGGAGAAAAAGGAATTGATTTGAGTCGTGTAATGGGATCGGGAGATAATGGCCGAATTGTAAAACGTGACATCGACTGGTTTAAACCTGGTATGGCAGTGAGCGGTTCTTCCGCTATTCAGCCAAATGCAATTACAGAAGAACGCTTTGAAGAAGTTCCGGTTTCTCAAATGAGAAAGACGATTGCAAAACGTTTGGCAGAAAGTAAATTCACAGCTCCACATTTTTATCTGACCATTGAAATCAATATGGATCAGGCTATCGCTGCCCGTGAAAGTATTAATGCTGTCATTGATTCAAAGATATCGTTCAATGATTTAATATTGAAAGCAGCAGCAACTGCACTGCGTCAGAATCCAAAAGTAAATTCATCCTGGTTAGGTGATCGCATTCGTTACAATGAACACATTAACATTGGAGTGGCTGTAGCCGTCGAAGATGGTTTGCTCGTTCCTGTTGTGCGCTTTGCCGATTCTAAAACATTACGTCAGATTAACAGCGAGGTAAAAGTATTTGCGCAAAAAGCAAAAGATAAAAAACTACAACCATCCGATTGGGAAGGAAATACCTTTACGATTTCGAATCTGGGTATGTTTGGCATTGAAGAATTCACGGCTATTATTAATCCGCCGGATGCATGCATTCTTGCTATCGGTGGTATCATGCAAAAGCCGGTTGTAAAAAACAATCTAGTCGTTCCGGGTAACGTAATGAAAGTAACGTTGAGTTGTGATCACCGCGTAGTGGATGGAGCAACGGGTTCAGAATTCCTTCGCACTTTCAAAGGGTTGCTGGAAAACCCTGTTGTATTACTTGGCGTTGGTGCTATTTAAATAAATCATTTTTTTAATTAAACCGAATAGAAAAGAGGCTGTCTCAAGAGCCTAAGATTGAACTGAAAAAATTCAGGTCTTAAGTAAGCATATTTCGCCCCGGGGATAAATGAAGCTTGATTGGATAATCAAAATATTTTTCCCGGATAAGAATCTCCATGTATGGAGGCTGTTTCAAAAGCCTAAGATTGAACTGAAAAATTTCAGGTCTAAAGTAAGCATATTTCGCCCCGGGGATAAATGAAACTTGATTGGATAATCAAAATATTTTTCCCG
>JAYSPU010000277.1:0-3295 GCA_043721935.1 Bacteroidota bacterium
GTTTGGCGTCAGATAACCATTTGTAAAGAGGTGAAATCTGCTTTCCCTTTATTTTCACTTTATTGTAAACGGGAAATGTAACGCCAAAATTGGCTGAGCAAAATGTTTTAATTTCTGCATTCTTTAATTTTTCTTGTGCTCCGAAGTCATTGCAAGGAAAAGCTAGTACAACCAATTCATTTTTCATCTGCATGGATAAAGATTGCAACCCTTTGAATTGAGGAGTGAAACCACATGTACTAGCCGAATTCACAATAACAATTATTTTTCCTCTGTAATCTTCCATCTTAATCTTTCCATTTCTTTCATCTTCAATTTCAAATGAAAAGATCGAAGGATTATTACTTGCATTTGAACTAAAAACAGGCTTTGCAAATGTATTACGAAACAAATCTTTTAATACCATAGGACAAATATCAGCATTAATGTATCAACCTTCATCTTCGTTATAATTAATAATGTGAATTAACCGGTTTTTAAACTTCCTATTCCGCCGTCAACTTTCCATATCTGACCGGTAATAAATTGAGCATTCTCGGAGATAAGGAAAGATGCCAGACTAGCAATATCATCTGGTGAACCAATTTTTTTTAACGGGTGTCGTTCTAAAGCACTTTTATACTTTATTTCATTGTTGAGAAGTGGAGCTGCTAAAGGAGTTGCTGTTAAAGATGGCGCTATACAATTCACCCTGATCCTTGGAGCAAACTCTGCTGCCAGTGAACGTACCAAACCTTCTATTGCACCTTTTGAAGTAGTAATTGATGAATGAAATGGCATACCTGTTTGCACTGCTACAGTACTGAACAGCAAAATGCTTGCATGAGTTGATTTTTTTAAAGCAGGTAAAACATGACGGATGATTTTCACCGCTCCCATTACATTAAGTCTGAAGTCAAGAATGAAATCTTCCTCCTTTAAGGAACCAAAAGGTTTCAATCGAATATTTCCGGGGCAATAAATAAGATGATCAAGGGTTTCATCTATTGATGGTAATGGATCATCCAGCAAGACATCAACACTTGAAAAACGGAATTCTTTTTTCAAATGTTGCGGAGAATGACGATTCCACACTACTAACTCATTTCCTTCTCTTTCCAATGTTGCCGCAAGCGCTGCACCAATTCCTGAACTGGCACCAATAATTAATGTCTTTGACATAGAGTTACAACACATATCTTAAATATAAGTTCGTCAGGATGGTAAAAAATGTAATTTTGTGTCATGGTGAATCTTGTTAATTATGCTTCTATAAAGGCAGAGCTATCCTTGCATGATGCTCAATTAGTTGCTGTTAGCAAAACAAAACCCATTGAAGACATTGTTTCGCTGAAAGCATTGGGTCAGTCAAGTTTTGGTGAGAATTATGTGCAGGAACTACTGACCAAGCAGGAAAGTCAGCCCAATCTGAAATGGCATTTCATCGGACATCTACAATCCAATAAAGTCAAATCTATTGCACCATTTATTCATTTGATACATGGTATTGATAGTCTTTCATTGCTAAAGGAAGTAAACAAGCAAGGCGAAAAACTAAACCGAAAAATTTCTTGTCTGTTACAAATATTCATTGCAAAAGAAGAAACTAAATTCGGTTTATCTCCTGAAGAAGCAAATGACTTACTTCAGAAAGATTTCCAAAAGCAGTTTCCTTTCGTCTCAATGAAAGGGTTCATGGGCATGGCAACCAATACAAACGATTCTCAATTAGTTCGCAAAGAATTCAAATCGCTTCGTTTGTTATTTGAGAAATATCAATCGGCTGATGTCAACATTTTATCAATGGGAATGACAAGTGATTATAAGATTGCTCTTGAAGAAGGCAGTACACTTGTTCGGATTGGTTCAGCGATCTTTGGTGAAAGGATTTCGGATTGAGTTCTATTGGAATTTTATTTGCCTTGCTGACCACGCTTACCTGGTCGATTGGCATCTTTCCTTTTACACAAGCGGCCAGACGACTCGGTGTAAATCCGTTGAATCATTTTCGATTATTACTGGCAACGATTCTGATAGGAAGTATCAACCTTCTTTTCTTCCGTGATCATTTTCTGCAACTCTTTACTCCTGAATTTCATCTTGCCTGGATGTGGCTTGGCCTTTCCGGTATCATCGGATTAACTATCGGCGATTATTTTGCCTTCGAAATGTATAGCATTTTAGGTGCAAGAATGGGCAGTATCTTAACTACCTTCGCTCCTGCTGCAGCATTGTTATTAGGAGCACCTTTAATTGGAGAGCATATATCTTTTACCGGT
Source organism: Bacteroidota bacterium (assembly GCA_043721935.1). Classification (GTDB taxonomy): domain Bacteria; phylum Bacteroidota; class Bacteroidia; order AKYH767-A; family 2013-40CM-41-45; genus JADKIH01. The sequence continues at coordinate 2,259 of JAYSPU010000277.1, forward strand.
ATTATTGGGATTGCCATCACTATACTGGGAGTGAATTACATTTCATTGGGAAAAGGTGAAATAAAATCAATTCCGAATCGCGGACACGGGTCGATTACCAGAGGCATCATAACAGGAATACTTGCAGCTTTGTGTCAGGGTGCCGGATTAGTCCTTGCAAAAAAAGGAATGGTGGCTGAATTACAAATGCACGCTAGTCTTCATCCATTTGCTGCTACATTTATTCGCTTGTCAATAGGAACTCTTTCTCTTTTTATGCTGACGACTCTTCAACGTAATTGGAAAACCGTTTACAAACCAATTCGCGAGAACAAGGAAGATGGAATTAAATATGCAGTATCAGGAACCATATTTGGACCTACATTAGGTGTAAGTCTTTCACTCTTCACCGTTGCATTGATTGATCCTTCAGTGGCACAGACTATTTTTTCATTGGTACCGGCATTTGCAATGGTAGTTGCGGCTTTATTTTTCAAAGAAAAATTAACGGTGCCCGCATTAGTTGGTTTGCTTGTAGCAATTTCCGGAGTATTGATCCTTATCTGGCGGGATAAAATTGATTTACTTTTTTGAGTGTTGTAAATTTAAAAAAGCAGTAATGGCCAATCGATAAGAATCCAGGCCAAAACCGCTAATCGTTCCAATACAATTTTTTCCAAGAATAGAAACGTGTCTGTAATCTTCCCGATTGAAAATATTTGAAATGTGAACTTCTATGACAGGAACCATAATCGCTGAAATCGCATCAGCAATTGCCACAGAAGTATGAGTATACCCGCCTGCATTGAGAATTATTCCACCTATTGAAAATCCGTGAGATTGTAATTCATTGATTAACTCTCCTTCCACATTGCTTTGAAAATAAGATAGATTCACGCCTTCAAATTCATTTATCAGGATTTTCATAAAATCTTCAAATGTCTCTGAACCATACAGTTCAGGCTCACGTTTGCCAAGTAAATTTAAATTGGGTCCATTCACAATATGAATCTGCATAAAATGGAATTAAAGTCGTTATTTGTTATTCTTAGTCAATG
>JAYSPU010000278.1:0-2260 GCA_043721935.1 Bacteroidota bacterium
AATATATTTTCGCCAAGGATGTTATATAGTTTTACTGATTGAATTAAACAATTTTGAAGAACAAACAATGCTTCATCATGAATTGGGTTTGGGTAAATAGTTAAATTGAAATCTCTTTCAACATTTTTTATTTCATCAAAAATATAACATACACCATTCGAATCCGGATAAAGTGTAAATGATTTGTAACTAAAGCAAACCAGATAATAGTTATCTTGAATTGGAATACGATCTAAAGGTGTGAACAAGCCATCTATGTTACCAATTCCTTCAACAATAAATGGGTCTAGATTCATTTGACTTGAAAACCTCCATCTTTTTCTAGAGATTCCGGCATATACAACAGTATCAATATCAGTTACCCGAGAAATAGCTGTTTGATGAAATGGACCACTGATCGTGTCTCCGATATGCATATTAAAATTATACATAATCTCTTCACTTGATGAATCGGGTAAAACAATATAAACGATATTATTCACAGAATCATACCTAAGTGCTCCTTCGTAGCCCAATATAAAACAGCCGGAACTAAATCCTTCAGAAATTACTTTGGAATAATGAACACCACTAATTAAAGTATCTCCTGTATATCGGTAATCGTAAACTGCATCGTAACACGGGTCCAGACCATAACTATGAGAACACTGCCAAATTGCACTATCTGTCGGGAATTTTGCAGATTGGGAACTCACCTGAGAACTTATTAATAAAATAATTAATGTTATTGCTACTTGAATATATTTGCGACTTAAATTTTTCATTTGCTATGCTTTCTAATTTTGTAAATTTTTTATAACAGAAAAATATTAAATTCCGTCGCTAATGTATTTTATACCTTACTCGGCTGATCTTTTTAATTTGTTTTTAATAATCTGCCTCTAATCCTGCTATATTTTGACAGTATTTCATATTGATAAATTTCAGACGTTAAATCTGACGTTGGAATAATCTGGTTGGGTTCAATGCAATCTTCGTAGATGAGATCACCCTGTATATTGTATATTCTTAAAATTGCATTTTCAAGAAGATCATTGCTATAAATTAAGTAATTGGAAAATGGATTCGGAGCTAATGTTATATGATTTAATTTCGTATTCATCAAGCCGACATGAATGTTATTATTGCAAGCAGTTTCTTTGATAAACAAAGTGTCTCCGTTAAGTTCGATTCTAAGCCATGCATATAAAGTATCAAATGAATATTTTAGCTGTGCGCCAATGAAATGCTCGCCGTTCCAGGTAGTAATATATGGACCTGTGGCAAATCCATAAGTAGTACGTTTTAGAATTGCATCTGTTAAAAAATGTGATGTATCAGTAATCAGTGTGCCGGAATCAATTTGCAAAGGGACTGCAGCTGGATAATAAGTGCCGGAACAACATCCCAAAAATAATCCGGAATCGGCAACAAAGGAGCAAGCTGGATTTGATGATTGAATATAAAAACCTAGAGCACCATCGTGACCTTGATTTGAAACCATGGAGGAAATTGAAATGTCATTCGTGTTATCTCCATCAAGATCAAAATCGAATGTGTCGTAATACACTCCTAATGCATGTTTAAATATCAATGTATCTATTGGAGAAAAAATTACGTGATGTGAAGCTGTAGTGTCGCCAGCAATAATCTGACCTTTACTGTGGGACAACAATATGCAGCAAATGAAAAATAAGATGGAGTGTTTCATCGGTATGAAATATTAGAAAGGATTTAATGATGGTCAAATAAATGAATAGAAAATGTATCGTTCGAAACCATTCTCGGCGAAACTTTAGCGTCAATACTTCCGTGCACTCTTTTCTCATGCAGTATCGAAATTCCAACAAGAATTGCTAAGGCCGTTTCCCTTTGCTATTGACAATCAAAGCTAATAAATAAATTTACTTTCAAAACAAATTATTCCGCAGCAATGACACTACCTCCCATTTGTCGTAAAATTTCACCTCCCAAAGCAATTAAAATTTCGCACCGCTTCGACGATTCTGATAGCTATCGGAACGTCAAAGCGGGGTAATAAGAGAGCTAGCTTTTTAATCTTTCTTAGTTTAATTGTACAAATTATTTTAAAAGTATTTTCCTATAATATACTGTCCCATCCTTTGCAACAACTTCACATACATAGAACCCACTCAAAAAGTGAGACCGATTGAATGTATAGATAGAACTTCCAATTAATTCGTCTAAAACTATTCGTCCATCAATATCAATCAATTTTATTTCTTTCATTAGCTTATTCGATTTGATCAAAGCAACGGTC
>JAYSPU010000279.1:0-1592 GCA_043721935.1 Bacteroidota bacterium
AAAAGTGAAATTGATTTTATTTTATTAGCCGGTGAAACGATTGTTGCTTCAATTGCTTCGGTTCGCGCGAATATGTTAACCCGACATTTCCTTGATGAAACCCGTCTCTTGGCAGAGCAATTGCAACAGCAAGAGGAACAGTTGATCCGAACGAACGAAGAACTATCACTTCAAAGTACACTTTTGATTGCTTCTGAAGAAGAGTTAAAAGCGAGTAACCGTGAACTTAAGAATAACACCCGTGAGTTAAGACATAAGAACGATGTATTAGAGCAAGCTCGTGATGCATTAAGTATAAAAGCCAAAGAATTAGAAATCAACAATAAATTCAAATCAGAATTTCTTGCAAATATGTCGCACGAATTGCGGACACCATTGAACAGTGTTCTTATACTTGCAAAATTGTTATCAGAGAAAGAGTCTGACAATCTATCAGAAAAACAAATTGAATATGCTCATGTGATTCATAAAAGTGGTTCAGACTTATTGACTTTGATAAATGATATTCTTGACCTCTCCAAAATTGAAGCCGGAAGAGTTGAAATGGTTCCGGAAGATTTCAGATTAAAGGAATTTATCAATGACCATTACATGTTGTTCAATCCGGTTGCAAATGAAAAAAGAATACATTTTGTATTGGATGAAGACGATACGCTACCGGAAATTTGTACTACCGATAAAATGCGGCTTGGTCAGGTATTAAAAAACTTATTAAGTAATGCATTTAAATTTACACCGGAAGCCGGAACAGTAGTAATGTCATTCAGAAAACTGGAGCAAAGAGCGATTGGAGGAGAGGGTAAATTAGTAACATTAAAAGCGATGCTTCAAATTTCTGTTACCGATACAGGAATTGGAATTCCACTCGGAAAACAATCGTTAATATTTGAACCTTTTCAACAAGCAGATGGATCAACTAGTCGTCGTTATGGTGGTACGGGTTTAGGGTTGTCAATAAGTAAAACACTGATCTCGTTACTTGGAGGAGAGATCCAATTAAGCAGTGAGCCGGGTATTGGCAGTACTTTTTCTATATTAATTCCGATTGATGGATTTTCCGGAATGAATGTTAATTCAACAAGTACTGTTACTAATACTAAAAAGCCTGTATTGGATGATCGGTTGAACATTGTTCAGGGAGACCGGATCATTTTGATTGCGGATGCCGATTATTATCATGCAAGTGCGTTAATGGATGTTGCTCATAAACGAGAGTATAAAGCGATAGTAGCCGGGTGTGAGAAGGATATTTTGAAATGTGCTGAAGAGTTTACTCCTGATGCTATTTTGATGAATATGGTTTTAGAAGACATAGATGCGATAACAATATTAAAAGCGTTCAAATCTTCCGAAACGCTTAAAACAATTCCGGTTCATGTAATGCCTGTTAGCATTTCAAGTCGGAAAAGTTATGAGGATGAAAATTGTGGATTTTTAAAAAAACCATTTGACCGAGTGGATATGGATAATATTTTTTTGTCTGTTCAGGACGAATGGACGAGAGATGAAACGCGAATATTGTTAGTAGGGGAATCAATTGTGGATCATGAAATTATTGCTAATTTAATGGTAAATTATAATAAGAAAACACG
>JAYSPU010000280.1:0-1919 GCA_043721935.1 Bacteroidota bacterium
GCAGAGTGGCGAATGGCAGAAGCCAATGAATTCGGATTGCGAATGGTTTTGTACAAAGGCTTTCTGGCCATGATGGTGTTTTCGGCTTTTTGGGTAATCGTGCGACTGATTGATTTTGTATTTCTAATTAATATAGAAAGAGCCAGGAATGATCTCAAAAGAAGTGATGATCAGGTTTTGCCATTTTTAAAGGAAGCAGTAAAAGTAGTGGTTGCAGGAATTGGCTTTCTTGGAATTATTTCTGTAGCATTTAATCTGGATGTAGTCGGATTGGTAACAGGATTAGGAATAGGAGGATTAGCATTTGCCTTAGCGGCAAAAGAAACATTGGAAAATTTATTGGGAAGTTTTACCATTTTTCTTGACAAACCATTTTCTGTTGGACAACTTGTAAAAGTAGGAGCTGTTGAAGGGAAAGTAGAGTCCATTGGTTTTCGATCGACACGTATTCGACCGGCAGATCTAACACTTGTAACTATGCCAAATAAAAAAATGGTTGATGCAGAAGTGATCAATGAAGCATATCGATTGAAACGAAAATCATTTTTTACATTTGCCTTGTCGCTTCAGACTACTGAAGAACAAATGGAGCAAATACTCTCCGGAATCAGGCATGAATTGCATCTTCACGAAAGAGTACAGGACGAATTGATACAGGTAAGTTTTAGGAATATCACTTCATCCTCGCTGGAGATTTTTGTTTCTTTTTTTGTGTTAAGTCCGTTGATGGATGATTTTTTATTGATTCAGGAAGAAATTAATTTTAAAATTCTTGCTCTGATCCGAAAAGCAGGAGCTTCATTTCCACCAATGGAAAAGGCAATATGAGAACAGTCAAGAGAACAGCAATAGTCCTCAGAAAAGCTTTAGTTGTAAATGTAAAGTGTCTGTGTTCCTGAATCATAGTCTACATTGTATGGCTTTAATCCACGAGTTGCAGGACCATTTACAACTGATCCGTCGAATAAGTTAAACTTACTCCCGCAATGTCTGTCAACAACTAATATTCCGCTCGAGTCCGCCTCAACAATGGCACCTGATGTTGTCGGGTCATACGGACAAGCCCTTTCAAAAGCGACAAATTCATCCAACGTTCTTCTGTATATGATAATTCCTTTGTAGCCACCACTAATGTAAACATGATTTCCGATTGCATTGAGAGAAGAATACTGGGGAAGACTGAGTGGAACCGTCAGATTTACCGGGACACTAGGAATAGGGTCAACTTGTGAACTTTTTTTACAGGAAAAGGCAATTGTCAGCCACGTCAGAATGAACAATGGTGCAAAAAGAACTAATTTTATTTGTGGATTGAAGCGTTTCAATTTCAGGTATAAGTTCTATATTTAACTGATAAATAATCAAACGCATGAGACGAATACTTTATTTCTCCCTGATCTTATTTTTACTCAGCGCCTGTAAAGGTAAGCAAACCAGTTCATCCTCCAACAGCACAATTGATTCAAGTGCTGTCAAGAAATCGGATACAGAATACACCTGTCCAATGCATCCTGAGGTGATCACAAAAGAACCGGGTAAATGTCCGCGTTGCGGAATGGACCTCGAAGCTAAGAGTTAATAGTTTTTAGAAATTAAGTAGAGCGCTGGAATTATAAATTATCCGGCCGTTACTGCGTTTGAATAACTCTTAATAATTCGAATATGTTTAAATTAATATTTAAAAAACGGCTGTGGATACGGGCGTTGTTTCTGGTAATTATTTCTTTTCATTCCGGTCCGGCTATAGGTCAGGATCTGGATGCACGTTCACCACAAAAAGCAGCTTCAAAAGGAAAGCAGCATCAGGCAGAAAAGAAAAAAGCAAAACAACAGAAAGAACTTCTGAAAGGAATTGAAAAAGGGAAGAAGCGACACATGAAGTTGCAGTCAAAGAATACCAAGAAGATGATGAAGAAGAG
>JAYSPU010000281.1:0-15618 GCA_043721935.1 Bacteroidota bacterium
GGACTTGCCGAGTTAAGGATGACGCTCCGCGAGCAGTCCTGAGCTTGCCGAAGGACTAGTCGAGCGGTCTCGTTTTTTTGCATCACATTTCGCGAGCAACTCCGAGTTCTTCAAGCCAGTCCTGAGCTTGCCGAAGGATGTTAACTCTTGCTATTTTTCCTTAATAATCAACGGTAATTTCAATCCGTTTTTGTAAACTTGCCCCCGTTTTTAACCCATGCAAGAAAAAACCCTTACACTTCCAATGACTGCTACTTTTTCGTCACGACTGCAAGATTATGTGCAGCTGACAAAATTCAGGCTGTCATCACTTGTAGTATTCTCTGCTATAATGGGTTACATTATTGCTATGGGCCGGGATTTTTCGGGATGGACGCTGCTGTTGTTATCAGTCGGCGGATTTTTAGTCACAGGTTCATCCAATGCATTTAATCAGATTATTGAAAAAGACCTGGACAAACTGATGGATCGTACTGCTAATCGACCGTTGCCAACCGGAAGGATGTCAGTAACTGAGGCAATGATTGCTGCATTTATTATGGGAATAGCAGGCATAGCGATCTTATGGTTGGGAATTAATCCATTGTGTGGAATTCTAAGTTTCTTCTCCTTATTGCTTTATACAATCGTCTATACTCCTGCAAAACGAATCACACCATTTTCTGTATTGATCGGAGCATTTCCGGGAGCATTTCCACCACTCTTAGGATGGGTAGCAGGCAGGAATGAAATTGGTCTTGAAGCACTTGTCTTGTATGCGATTCAATTTATCTGGCAGTTCCCGCATTTTTGGGCCATTGCCTGGATGCTTCATGACGATTATCAAAAGGCAGGATTTAAGATGTTACCTGCCGGTACAGGTCGAACAAAAGGTTCAGCATTTCAGACATTGGTTTATGCTATCTGTTTGATCCCTATGGCATTCGTTCCGGCTTTATTTGGCTTTACAAATATGTATATCTCACTCTCTATTGCTTTAACCGGAGTGTTTTTTACTATTCAGGCCGCACGCTTGTACATTCATTGCGATGAAAAATCAGCACAAAAATTAATGTTCGCTTCTTTCATTTATCTTCCTGTTGTTCAAATACTGTGGATGATAAATAAACTATTTTAGAAATATGATGTTGACTGCAAATATGGAAACAACAATGGTCAACCCGGATGATCCTCAAATCAGGAAGAAATCAAGACGGGCTTTGCTTTGGTTTGGAATGGTCAGCATCGTTATGCTTTTTGCCGGTCTTACTTCCGGTTACCTGGTACGTCAGGGAGAAGGTAAATGGGTAGAGTTTTCAATTCCAAACTTCTTTATTTTCAGCACAGTTGTTCTTTTACTCAGCAGCTTGCCAATGAACTGGGCATTGAAATCGGTTAAGAAAAACAACACTAAAAATCTAAAAACTGCTTTACTGCTTACATTGGGTTTAGGAATAATATTCGTTGTATTTCAATACCTCGCCTGGTCAGAATTGTATCACAATGGAATTGCTTTCGTAAGTACAATCGGTGACATTAAAACAAATTTTACATACATCCCATCGGGCACTGAAACCGCTGCTGATGCTGCCGGTGTTGGTAATGTAGCGGCATCCTTCTTATATGTATTGACAGCTTTGCATGTACTGCACTTGATAGCAGGATTGCTGGTTTTGTCGGTCGTATTAGGAAAAGCATTGCGAAATAAATACTCAGCCGAAAATTACAATGGTGTGAGTATGTGTGCAATATATTGGCATTTCATGGATGGATTGTGGGTGTATTTATTTTTCTTTTTACTTTACATCCGGTAAAAAGAAACCTGAAGATCAAAAAACATATATAAGATTATATAATTTCAATTCATGGCGAATAATACAGCTGTAGCATCTGCTTCTGTTTGGGGCGGAGGATCATCTCCCTTTAATATCCGATGGGGAAAAATGTTTATGTGGATCTTCCTTGTATCGGATGCTTTTACATTTTCTAGTTTACTTATTGCCTATGGCACCATGCGTCATCGGTTTCCTGATATCTGGCCAAAGCCTGGTGATGTCTTTACGCACTTCCCATTCATCCATGGACATGTTCCATTGGCGTATGTCGGATTGATGACATTCATCCTCATCATGTCATCTGTAACAATGGTATTAGCCGTTGATGCAGGTCATAGCTTAAAAAGAAAACCGGTGTTGATGTGGTTAGGACTTACCATCATCGGCGGATTCATGTTCCTTGGCTCACAAGCATGGGAGTGGTATCACTTCATCAAAGGTTCTGAGCATTCTGAGCAGGTATTAAAAGGAGCATACGTTTTAGCGGATGGTCGTTTTGCAAGAACTGACGAATTAGAGCCGGGAACATTGATGTTCCATGATCATACTAAAATAGAAGGAGCAGAAGCATTGGAATTGGCTGCTACTGCTAAAAAACAAATCATCGGTGCGAATCTCGAAGAAAACGAATACGGTAATACTCCATTGTTCGGAAATTTCTTCTTCTTCATTACCGGTTTCCACGGTTTCCACGTATTCAGTGGAGTGGTGATTAATATCATTGTCTTCATACTCGTCTATCAGGGTTTCCTTGATAGAAAAAAAGATTACGAACTGGTCGAAAAAGTCGGACTATACTGGCACTTCGTTGACCTTGTTTGGGTCTTCGTCTTTACTTTCTTCTATCTAGTTTAATTCATCGATAAAAAAAATATTATGTCAGATATACATCACGAACACGTTAATCACGCTAGCGAAGAAAAAGCACACAGTGCTTTAAGTACAAAAATGATCTGGAAAGTTTTCTGGATTCTCCTTGGTGTGACCGTCTTTGAAGTAAGTATTTCCTTTACCGGAATTCCTCAGACAGTTCTGTTATGGACATTCATTGCCTTGACTTTGGTAAAAGCATATTACATCGTGGGTTATTTTATGCACATGAAGTTTGAAGCGATTCCATTTCAATGGTCGATCTTATTGCCATTCATTCTGATTATTTACTTAATCTTCATTGCGATCTACGAAGGCACTGCTTTGGGCTTGTCGATTTATTAACAACTCATGAATCGCCTAAAGAAGATAGCAATACCGTTTATCATTATTCTGTTTCCTGTTGTGTTTTGGTTGGTCATCACCAGAGGTCACAATACGTTTCGTGAATTACCTGTACTTGGCCCTATCGAAGTGAATGCTGCCGGTGATACGCTGTATCATACCATTCCTGCTTTTCAATTTACCGATCAAACCGGAACGATTGTCTCAGAAAAAGATGTTGCTGATAAAATCTATGTTGCCAATTTCTTTTTTGCTTCCTGTAAAACTGTTTGTCCTGAAATGAATGAACAAGTCGTACGTGTGCAAGATGCTTTTAAAGATGTCCCCGATTTCGAAATTCTTAGCTTCACTGTAGATCCTGAAAATGATAATGTTTCAGCTTTGGCTGCATACGGAGAAAAAATGCATGCGAATCCGTCGCGCTGGCACTTCCTTACCGGATCAAAAGATTCAATCTATACATTGGCACGAGAAGGCTATTTAGTTACCGCAGCTGAAGGAAAAACAGCAGGCGACTTTTTTCATTCTCAGGATTTAATTCTGATTGATAAACAAAATCGTATACGAGGTGTTTTTGATGGTATTGAATCCGCTGAGGTAGATACGCTCATTGATGAAATTAAATTATTACTCGTTCAGTCGAGACAAAAAAACAAGTAACAAGGCACCTAATTCTGATCGCCGATCGCTCATCGCTGATCGCCCCAACTACCCAATCCCTTGCCAACTATAAACGCCAACGACAAATTCTATCGCCGATTAATCTACATCGTCTCTATTGTCGTTTTTCTTTTGGTCGTAGTTTTATCGCAATTACCTAAATCGGAATCGATTCCTGCATGGGCTGCATTGCTGCCTAAATTAAATGCCTTTTTAAATGGGACATGTGCTGTCTTGTTGCTGTTCTCTCTCTATTTTATTAAAAGGAAGAACATCGTCATGCATAAAAGAATAAATCTGACAGCATGTGTATTGTCAACTGTTTTTCTGCTGTCTTATGTTTTATTTCATTCATTCGGAGTAGAGACTCGCTTCCCGGCAGAACATCCATATCGTTCGCTATATCTGGTCGTGCTCAGCACGCATATACTCCTGGCTGCAATTGTTCTTCCATTGGTTTTGCTATCTTTATATCGCGGATTAACCAATCAGGTGTCATTACATAAAAAGATTGTTCGCTGGTCATATCCTATTTGGTTATACGTTACCATAAGTGGCGTCGTTGTTTATCTGATGATCAGTCCGTATTATAAATTCTAATTAAACATCCATACGAAAGTCTGTTGACAATGAAAGTCGCTCGCTCCATTCTTCTTTTTATATTTCTTTTTTTTGTTGCCGAATCCGGTTTTGCACAATGCTCCATGTGTCGTCGTGTTGCAGAAACCAGTAATGAAGCAAAAGATAATAAAGCAGGCGGCGGACTCAATAAAGGTATTTTATACCTGCTTTCCATTCCTTATTTATTAGGAGGTGTTGGGGTTTATTTCTGGTATAAGAACCGGGATAAAAATTAGGAAAAGATATTTTCCTATATTTCAATTTCAATCACAAATCTTTATGAAGCAAAAACACCCTAAGGCCTTGCCATTTCTTTTTCTGACTGAAATGTGGGAGCGGTTTGGTTTTTATCTTATGCTCGGTATTTTCTTTTTGTACATGACCGATACGCAACGTGGCGGTATGGCGCTAGACAAAAAAGAAGCCTCAGATATTTTCGGGACATTTATTGCTTTGGTTTATCTGACTCCATTCATCGGCGGATTACTGGCTGATCGTGTATTGGGATATAAAGTTTCCATTACGATTGGTGGTATATTAATAGGAATCGGTTATTGCGGTTTGGCTCTTCCCGGCCATACGGCATTTATTGCTTCACTCTTTACAATCATTATCGGTAATGGATTTTTCAAACCCAATATCTCAACACTGCTGGGAAATGTGTACAACAAACCGGAGTATAAATCATTGAAAGATTCAGGATATAATATCTTTTACATGGGTATTAATATCGGTGCATTCATTTGTAATTTCTTTGCAGCTTATTTACGGAATACTTTCAGTTGGGGCTATGCATTTATGGCTGCAGGAATCGGAATGTTTTTGGGTGTGATTATTTTTTGGTTCGGTAAAAAGCATTACGAAGGTGCTGATGTTCGAAAGAAAGTACAGGCGGAGGATATGTCGTTGGCAAAAATTTTCGGAATTGTTTTATTGCCGGCTTTGATTGCCGGATACATCGGCTGGATTTTACCGGGGAATATTTTTGGAAGCGATTCAACAGATGCTTTTATTTTCGGTGCACTTCCTGTGGCCGGATTTTATGTTTCACTTTTACTTCGTGCCAGTGAAGGCGATCGTAAGCCAATTGCCGGTTTGCTTTCCGTTTTTGCTGTAGCGATTATTTTCTGGGCCATCTTCAAACAGAATGGAACAGCATTAACCACGTGGGCTGAGAGTTATACTGACAGAGAAATTCCTGCAGCATTAGTAAAGCCTGCAAAAAATCTGGGCATTGTTCAGGAAGTCGCTTACGTTAAAGACTCAGTGGTTTTAACGGATGAGCAATTCCGTGTTCAGCGTAGAACAGATAATTCTGCAATTAAAGTTTTTGATTATCCTTTATATTATAAAAATCTGCCGGTAGCAAAAATCCCTCAGGAAGGGGAGAAGGTGAGTCTCGTTTCAACAGAATTATTTCAATCGGTAAATCCATTTTGGGTCGTTTTACTTACACCTGTTGTAGTTTGGATGTGGTCATTCCTGAAACGAAGAAAAAAGGAACCTTCAACTCCGATGAAAATTTTCTTCGGATTATTTATCACTGCCCTTTCTACATTGGTCATGGTAGCGGCAACTTTTGCTTGTAACAATGGCATGGAAAAAAGTTCCATGGCTTGGCTGTTTAGCGCTTATGCGGTGATTACAGTAGGAGAATTATGCCTCAGCCCAATGGCTCTTTCACTCGTCTCAAAATTAAGTCCGCCGCGCATTACTGCTCTAATGATGGGCGGATGGTTTCTTTCCGTCTCTATTGGAAATAAATTGAGTGGCGTATTAGCCGCCATGTGGGACGGATACGCACACAAGTCGAATTTCTTTCTCGTCAATTTAGTATTAGCACTCATTACTTCTGTGATTATTCTACTGATGGTGAAGTGGCTTAATAAAATATTAAAGGAGCATAATGTCTAAGGACGGTTTGATTAATAAACCAATAGAATACTTGTGCTGAGCCAAGCCAAAGTATGCGATTTAGTTAGTCAGTTAATTATTACTAAACTAACCAACTGCCAACTGACCAACTGATCAACTGCCAACTAACCAACTGCCAACTGCCCAACTGACTTTCTACGGCTACCGCTTGCCTCAATCCGCTGAATTTCGTATTTTCGCAGCCATGCTTTTGATTAACAAATACGACAAGGAAACACTTAAAAAGCGCCTTTTTGAGGAGGATTTCCATCGTACGACTCTTTCTTTTTATCGCTATGTGCTCTTTGATGATGTAAACCAATGGCGCGATTTGCTTTATAAGGAGTTTTCTGACCTGAATATTCTGGGTCGGATATACCTGGCTCATGAAGGAATCAATGCGCAGATTTCTGTTCCTGATCATAATTGGGATCAATTTCTTCAACTGTTAAACAGCAAACCGGAGCTGGCAAATGTCGATTTGAAAATTGCTGTGGAAGATGATGGCAAGTCTTTTTACAAACTCATCGTTCGGTTAAAAAATAAAATTGTAGCAGACGGACTTAGCGACGGAACATTTGATGTCACCAATGTCGGTAAACACCTCTCTGCAAAAGAATGGAACGAGGCAATGTCAAAACCGGAAACGGTTGTTGTTGACATGCGTAATCACTATGAAAGCGAAGTCGGCCATTTTCAAAAGGCTATTCTTCCCGATGCTGATACCTTTCGTCAGGAATTGCCACTCGTAGCAGATTTCCTGAAAGATAAAAAAGACAAAAAAATACTATTGTATTGCACCGGTGGTGTGCGTTGTGAAAAAGCCAGTGCTTATTTTAAACACCTGGGATTCGAAGACGTAAATCAATTGAATGGTGGTATCATTCACTATGCTCGCCAGGTAAAAGCAGAAGGACTTGACGGAAAATTCATCGGCAAAAACTTTGTCTTCGATGATAGAATGGGTGAGCGTATCACGGAAGATGTAATCAGTTCTTGTCACCAATGCGGACAACCCAGTGATCGTCATGTAAACTGTGCTAATGACGATTGCCATTTGCTTTTCATTCAATGCGAGTCTTGCAGTGCAAAAATGAATGGCTGCTGTACGCCACAATGTAAATCGATTCAAGCATTACCGGTCGATGAACAACGCTTTCTCCGTAAAGGCCGACAAAAAGAAAATGCTCATTCAGTTTATAAAAGCAGATTGCGTCCGAATCTGAGAAAATACCTGGATGAAAATCATATTTCACTTTCTTTAGAGTATGGTGAAGAGAAGACTTATTAACCGGTAGGTGTTGTAAATGCAGTTGCCAGCCTTGGTTTAAATTCAAATTATAGTTACGTTTGTAGTATCGTTCTTTTATTTACTCCCGTTAAAAGCGGGAATCGCTTATCAAGAAAGGTGGAGGGAATGCGCCCTTTGAAACCTTGGCAACCCATTTTTCATTTTATGAGAAAGAAGGTGCCAACTCGCTCTTCTCAAAAGGAAGTCAGATAAGTCAGCGTGAGTTCGAATCAACAGTCTATTTATATAGAAGATCTCTCCTGACAACAGGAGAGATCTTTTTTTTATACCTATACCAACCAACGAGTGAAAAACAAAATGAATGTTACCCTTTCTCCAAAAGGAGAATCTATCAAGGAAGAATTAAAGAAACGTATCCTGGTCATCGATGGTGCCATGGGTACAATGATTCAACGTCATCCTTTGACTGAAGAAGATTTCAGAGGTGTACAGTTCAAAAACCATTCACATCCGGTGAAAGGAAACAATGATCTGCTTTCTATGACTCGTCCTGATTTGATCAGAGAAATTCATTTGCAATACCTCGAAGCAGGAGCTGATATTATTGAAACTAATACTTTCAGTTCACAGCGTATTTCTCTTGCCGATTATAATCTTGAAGAAATTGCTTATGAATTAAATGTTGCTGCTTCAAAAACAGCCGTTGCCGCTGTTGAAGAATATACAAAGGCGAATCCGGGTAAGACAAAATGGGTCGCAGGTGCTATTGGACCTACAAACCGGACGCTTTCTCTTTCTCCTGATGTAAACAATCCTGCTTATCGGTCTGTCACCTTTGATGAAGTAGTATTTGCTTATACTGAACAGGTAAGAGGACTCATCGACGGTGGTTGCGATCTTTTAATCGTCGAAACAATTTTTGATACGCTCAATGCCAAAGCTGCATTGTTTGCCATCCTCTCTGTGATGGAAGAAAAAAACATTTCACTTCCTGTCATGATTTCAGGAACTATAACAGATGCAAGCGGTCGTACCTTGTCCGGTCAAACGGTGGAGGCTTTTTTAAATTCTATTTCGCATGTTGATTTGCTCAGTGTCGGTTTAAATTGTGCACTTGGTGCAAAAGAAATGCGTCCGTATATTGAAGAATTAGCGGAGAAGGCTCCGTTTTTTGTAAGTGCTTATCCAAATGCCGGTCTTCCAAATCAATTCGGTGAATACGATGAGACGCCACATGAAATGGGGCATCACATCGAAGACTTTTTGAAAAGTGGTTTCTTAAATATTGTCGGTGGTTGTTGCGGAACGACGCCTGAACACATTGCTTACATTTCAAAATTAGCTTCTACAATTTCACCACGTCCAATTCCGGTTATTGAACCTTATTTACGGATCAGCGGATTAGAAGCTGTAACGTATCGCCCCGATTCTAATTTCATGAATGTTGGTGAGCGTACTAATGTGACCGGTTCCAAAAAATTTCTACGTCTTGTAAAAGAAGAAAGATACGAGGAAGCACTTTCTGTTGCTCGTGATCAGGTCGAAGGTGGAGCTCAGGCGATTGATATTAACATGGACGAAGGAATGTTGGATGCTCATTATGCTTTAACCACATACCTGAACTACATCGGTTCAGAACCGGATATTGCGAAGTTGCCAATAGTTATTGACTCTTCGAAATTTGCAGTCATTGAAAGCGGATTGAAATGCACACAAGGTAAATCGATCGTAAATTCAATTTCATTAAAAGAAGGCGAAGAAGAATTTTTACGCCAAGCTTCAATTATCCGAAAGTATGGCGCTGCTGTTATTATCATGGCCTTTGACGAAAAAGGTCAGGCCGATTCATACGAAAGACGTATTGCTATTTGTAAACGTGCATATGATTTACTTACGCAACAACTTCACTTTCCGCCTCAGGATATTATTTTTGATCCGAATATTTTTCCCGTTGCTACAGGAATGGATGAACACAGGAAAAATGCAGTCGATTATTTTAGAGCAACTGCATGGATAAAGGGAAATTTACCACTGGCTAAGGTGAGCGGAGGTGTTAGTAATGTTTCGTTTTCCTTCCGTGGAAATGATTTGGTTCGGGAAGCGATTCACTCAGCATTTTTATATCATGGCGTCAAAGCCGGAATGGATATGGGAATTGTAAATCCGGGTCAGTTGCAGGTGTATGATAATATTCCAAAAGAATTATTAGAGGCAGTTGAAGATGTACTATTCGATAGAAAAGAAGATGCTACAGAGCGATTGATTACACTGGCGGAATCCATGAAAGGTTCAGGTATGCAAAAAGCTGAACGTGATTTGGTGTGGAGAGAAACTACAGTTGAAAAACGACTTGCGCATTCACTCGTACATGGTGTTACTGAATTTATAGAAATTGATCTCGAAGAGGCACGGAAAACCTATTCTCGTGCATTGTATATTATTGAAGGTCCGCTGATGGACGGAATGAATGTTGTCGGGGATCTATTTGGTGCAGGAAAAATGTTTCTTCCGCAAGTGGTAAAGAGTGCTCGGGTGATGAAAAAAGCTGTCGCTTATCTCACTCCTTATCTGGAAGCGGAAAAAGTAGAAGCTGCTGCAAAGGCTGGTAAAATTTTATTGGCAACTGTAAAAGGTGATGTACACGACATTGGTAAAAATATTGTTGGTGTTGTACTGGCTTGTAACAATTATGAAATTGTCGATTTAGGTGTAATGGTTCCGGCTGAAAAAATTCTGGAAATGGCCAGAAAAGAACACGTAGATGTAATTGGCTTGAGCGGATTAATCACTCCTTCACTCGATGAAATGGTTCACATGGCTAAGGAAATGGAAAGGGAAGGATTTACAATTCCTCTTTTGATTGGTGGCGCTACGACTTCAAAGGTGCATACAGCGGTGAAGATTGAACCCAATTATAAATTTCCTGTTATCCATGTTAACGATGCTTCACGAAGTGTAACTGTTGTGTCCAGTTTATTGTCGGCCGATCAAAAAGCAGGTTTTATTCAGAATGCAAAAGAGGAAAATGCTCGTCTGAGAGAATATCATAAAAATGCCCGCGCTCAGGCAAAATCTATTTCACTGATTGAAGCAAGGAGTAATAAGCTTAAAACCGATTGGAAGGAGCTTCCACTTGCACCTGTAACAACAGGAGTAAAAGTTTTCGCTGATTATTCTCTGGAAGAAATTGCTACGTATATCGATTGGACTCCATTCTTTATTTCCTGGGAAATGAAAGGGTCGTATCCGAAAATTTTAAAAGATCCTGTTAGGGGTGAAGAAGCAAGTAAATTATTTGCCGATGCGCAGACAATGTTGAAAAAAATTATTTCAGAGAAATGGCTGACAGCGAATGCTGTGATTGGAATTTTTCCTGCATTATCAAATGGAGACGATATAGAAGTGTACGCTGAAGATGGAAGTGTAAAAGCTACATTGTATAGCTTACGTCAACAAAATGAAAAATCAGATGGCCATGCTAATACAGCCCTGGCAGATTTTATCTATCCGAAAGAACTGGTTTCAAAATTGAAAAAGGAAGCAGTAGAAGTTTGTTCAGCAAATTCAGGATCGGTAGCTACTTCAGAAGAACAGGTGCGCGATTATATTGGTGCATTTGCATTGACTACAGGTATAGGAATAGAAAAGTATTTAAAAATATTTGAAGATGATCATGACGATTATTCTTCCATCATGCTCAAAGCTCTTGCCGACAGACTTGCTGAAGCTTTTGCAGAATGCATGCATACAAAAGTCAGACGAGAGTTATGGGGTTATGGTAAAAACGAAAAGCTGACGCACGAAGAATTGATAAAAGAAAAATATCAGGGAATTCGGCCTGCACCGGGCTATCCTGCTCAACCTGATCACACTGAAAAGTGGACGATTTGGAAATTGCTGGATGTAGAGAAAAATACAGGAATGAAATTGACTGATTCACTTGCAATGTACCCGGCTTCGTCAGTATCAGGACTTTATTTCGCTCATCCGGATGCTCACTATTTTGCAGTAGGGAAAATTACGGAAGAGCAAGTGGCCGATTATGCGAAACGAAAAGGAATGCCTGTTGACGATGTTCGCAGATGGTTAGGCAGCAATTTGAGCTAAACTACAATTATAACTCATTTACATTCATCGGCCGGATATTTCCGGCCGATTTTTTTACATTCGTACTGCTAAGTTTGTATTTTTGTCCTTTCCCCACGCCACTTGAATAGTATCAGTAAGAAAAAGAAATCGTATCGCATCAACGAAGAACTCTTCATGTATCTCGAAGAGTATGGGCGTACGGAAAATCTTCCTTTCGTTTATAACGATTTGCTTCGTTATAATTATTCTATGCCGCTAACCAATAAAGCCGGTGAGGATACGCTTTGGGAAACTGTTTTCTACGTGCCGGGCGAAACGGAAGAATTAAATCAAAGACTGGTTATGACGTATGCCATGATGAAGGTTGAAGGAAACATGACCATGATGGAACATTTATACGTCGATCGAATCGATTATTGTCCTTTTGGAAATTCCCGTCCCTTTCGGATTCGTATCAAGAATCAATACAACGATAACTACGATTATTTCTATGTGAAGCTTGCCGATGCTTCTCGCGTATACGGTCTCGAATTTGAAGACATCTTATCTCCTAACCGGATTAATTATCTGGTGAATTTGGACACGCTTATCGAGGAGCATATCATCGGAATTCCCGGTGATCAGTTTATTAAAAATAATTTAAGAGATCTCACTGTAAACCCGACTCGTCTTGCAAAAGAGTTTATAAAATTCAATGAGCGGTGCTTTGCCAGGTTGTTGGGTGATATGCGTTCATATAATTTTGTAATCGACATGACGTTGGATTTTGACGACACGCAGTTTCGTTTTCGGGCAATTGATTTTGATCAGCAATGTTATGAAGGGAAAAAGAATTTATACCTGCCGCAATTTTTTAAAGAGAACAATCCGTACGTCGAATTGTGCCTGAAGTACATCAACAAAGAAACCGTTCGCCAATATCAACAGGAGGAACGTTCGTTGATGGCTAAACGCGTAAAAACTGCTCGCTTCCGATTGGCTTCTCTCCTGGAAGTTATGGAAAATGATACGGTTTCTCAGAAAGAAAAAATAGAACAACTTCGCACTGAACTGGCTGATCATTATAAAAAACCGTCTTTTCTGAAATGTAAATCTATGGGAAATATTATGAAGGTTAGTCTGGAGACCTTATTGGATAACCTGATTTGAGAAAAGGTCATTCGGGACCGGAGCTCGCTTTAGCAGGTCTTTTTTTAGTCCGGAATTCCTGTATTAGCTTTTGTTAATCTTGGTTAATTCGCTTTTTTATCAATAGATTTACTCTAATTTCGTCCGGCGTTAATTTTATGTATACTCACCTCAGGTTTTTATTGCTTTTCTTTTTTATTGCTTGTTTTTCCGTCTCAAACGGACAAACACCATGGACCTTACAACAATGTATTGACCGTGCCGATGCTTATAATATTCAGATAAAACTTTCTGAATTGAATACGGAGAATTCGAAAGTTACCGTTGATCAGAATGTTGCGTCTTTGTTTCCCAGTCTGAATGGTAGCGCTTCGCAAAATTATTTTTTCGGTCGTAGCATTGATCCGTATACCAATACATTTACAACGCAACAGGTACGCAACAATTCTTTTTCACTTTCCAGTAGCGTTTCTTTGTTTGAAGGATTTCAGTTGCAAAACAATCTCAAACAAAGTCGACTCTCGTATTTGTCGGCGCAGAATGATTTGAAAAAAGTAAAGAATGATATTTCCTTGAATGTTGTCACCTATTATTTGCAAGTGTTGTACAATCAGGAATTGCTTGATATCACCAATCAGCAAGTGGCAGCAAGCGATACACAGCGTTACCGTATGAAAAGGATGTTTGAACTTGGCGCTGCTTCAAGAGGGAATTACCTGGAACTGGAATCACAATATGCTCAGGAGCAAGTCCGTTTTGTACAGGCAAAAGCACAAGTGGATCAATCCGTATTAAGTCTGACACAACTGCTGGAACTCGATACAGTTAAAGATTTTACAATCGTACGACCTGATGTTATTGTGCCAACATTTAATGCTCAATTGGTAAATGTTGACGCCGTGTACAACATAGCATTAACTACTCAACCGGAAATCAAAAGCTCTGAATACAAAGTCTATAGTTCTGAAAAAGGGTTGGCATCTGCCAGAGGTGGACGTTCACCTCGCTTATTCGTCAGCGGATCATTGAGTACGAATTATTCTACAAGCAGTCAGGAGATTATCGGATACGATGTTCTTCCTCCTTCGAGCAGATTTTCCGGATACACTTCTTCAGGTGATTCAGTGTTTTCACTTATTCCAAATTCAACTCCTCTGGTCAGAAAAACTCATTTCAATGATCAGTTCTCTAACAACCTTGGCAAGTCTGTCGGTATCACCTTGCAATTGCCTTTGATCAATGGTTGGGCTGTTCATAGTAATATTAAACGAGCCAAAATTAATGTGGAGCAATCAAAGTTGAATCTGGAACAGAGTAAAAAAACATTGTACAAGAGCATTCAACAGGCTGTAGCCGATGCAATGGCTTCTTATAATAAATACGATGCCGGTCAACGTTCAGTTGATGCATTGCAGGAAACTTTCAAGTACAATAAACAACGTTTTGCAGAGGGATTAATCAATGCATACGATTATTTATTGGCAAAAAATAATTTCGACAAAGCTCAAGCCGATTTAATTCAGTCGAAATACGATTATATCTTCCGATTGAAAATCCTTGATTTCTATCAGGGCAAACCACTTTCGTTTTAATTAAGACATTATGCAAAAGAAAAAAAGTCCTTTGAAATGGCTCATCATTATAGTCGTCGTACTTATTCTTTTTGCCATTGTAGGAAAGAAAGCCGGATGGATTGGCGGACTTCCTAAAAAGCAGGTAACGGTGGAAAAAGTGCAAAAGCGTTCCATTGTTGAAACGGTTTCTGCCAGTGGAAAAATTCAACCGGAAGTCGAAGTGAAAATAAGTCCGGATGTTTCAGGAGAAATTGTAGAGTTAAATGTTAAAGAAGGTGATCGTGTAAAAAAAGGTCAGTTACTCATTCGCATTCTTCCGGATATTTATCAGTCATATGTTGATCGTTCAGTTGCTGCTGTGAATTCTACTAAAGCAAATCTGGAAAGTTCTCGTTCCCGTTTATTACAGACGCGTTCGCAATATGAAAAATCAAGATTGAATTTTGAACGAAACGAAAGATTGTTCAATGAAAAATTAATTTCCCCAACAGAATGGGAAACAATCAAATCAGGAAATGAAGTTGCAAAAGCGGAAGTAGATGCTGCTATTCAGGCTGTCGCTGCTGCTGAATTTAATGTAAAGAGCGCTGATGCTTCTGTGAAAGAAGCAAATGATAACTTGCGTAAGACTTCCATCTTTGCTCCTGTTGACGGAACTATTTCTAAATTGAATGTTGAAAAAGGTGAGCGGGTAGTTGGTACATCTCAAATGGCAGGAACAGAATTATTAGTGTTGGCTAATCTGAATGAAATGGAAGTGAGTGTAAGCGTGAATGAAAACGATATCGTTCGAGTGCATGTTGGTGATACAGCTACGGTTGAAGTGGATGCTTATTTAGGAAAAAAGTTTAAAGGCTTCGTTACCGAGGTAGCAAACTCTGCAAATACTACCGGTATTTCCATTGATCAGGTAACAAACTTTACTGTGAAGGTTCGTATTCTTCGGGAGTCGTACCAGGATCAGGCCGACCCTGAACATCCTGAGCGGGCGGTGTTCAATCCCGGTATGAGCGCAACTGTAGACATCCGAACCAAATATGCTACTGATGTATGGTCTGTTCCAATCCAGTCTGTAACAACGCGCGATACTGCAAATGCTTCTAAAGAAATGAAGAAGGGTGATAATATGCAAATGGAAGATGATGGCGAACTTACTGTGACAAATGATAAAGCCGCAAAGGTTGTCGACGAGAAGAAAGAAACCGAGTGTGTTTTTGTTGTGGAGAACGGAAAGGTAAAGTTAGTCGCAGTTGAAACCGGGATTCAAGACAATTCATTTATAGAGATAAAAAAAGGATTGACTGAAAACATGCAAGTTGTATCAGGACCGTTTACTGTTATCGCAAAACAG
>JAYSPU010000282.1:0-4600 GCA_043721935.1 Bacteroidota bacterium
AACACTAAAGTATGCCCGGGTGGCGGAATTGGTAGACGCGTCGGTCTCAAAAACCGATGGTAGTAATGCCGTACCGGTTCGATTCCGGTCCTGGGTACTGATGCAGATTCTGAGTGTGGAGTGCGAGTGTGGAGATCGAAAATTTTATTTCATGTTGACCTTCACACTCACACTCCACACTCAAAACTGCATCTGTACAGTGGAGCAGACAAAGGTCGAACCTTTTGATGGAGGATATTTCAAAATTGGTGCAAATTTGAAGGTTTCATGAGCGCAAAGCAATGTGATGAAATTTTATAAGACCAAGACTCTTGTAAAATTCTAGACTTTCTACGATAACATCGGGATAGATGACAAATTATTTTCTCTGATTTTAATTAGCGGAATTAAAGGCGAGTTGAAAATTCTGACTTTGCAAACTGCCCGTCGAAATTTTCCTACCAACTTCTACCTCTAAGAATTTCCAATTATCCCCATTATGAGAATCGTAGACCTTAATTAGAACAAGCATTTCTGAAATATATCAAAGTTTCGCAAAAGGAGAATGTGAGGCATTTGATCAAGTTTTGGAAGAAATCGAATGACAATTAGAAACGAAAGTGCATTTAAATCTTTCGTTTTAAATTAAAAGACCTTTTGCTTTTTTTAATTTGCACATCAGTTCAAATCCGATTGGGACCTCACCTATCGATTCATTAGGAGACGTTATTAAACTTTTCACCTAAAAGGCTAAAAATTGTAATTATCGTTATTTACTACAAACCATCTTCTTGCTGTCTATCGTCACTCCATCGGAAACAAGGGTATATGTGTAGATACCACTACTTAAATCTTGTGCATAAACATTAATCTGCCCATTTCCTTTTTCTGGAATCGAAACTTCTTTCATTATGTTACCTCTTAAATCTGTAAAAATTATTTTTACATTCTTTGCATCATCAGGAATAAAGTAGTTAATAGTGGTTTGTTCCTTGAATGGATTTGGTTGATTTTGCTCAAGTACGATTGATTTAGATGACAGGGTAACGTCAAGAGCAATTGATTGCGATTGAGACTGATTTAAACTACTATCTTGAGGCGCAAGTGCATGCCGCTGCGTGGTACCGCAACAACCAATTATCTGATCTTGTAAAGCTCTAAGCTGACTTTGTAATGTCTGATTTACTGAATCAAGTTGCTGTACAGCTTTTACCAATGGAACAACAAATTCCGCGTAACTCAAAGAGTATGGATCAGACGCATTTACAGGCACATGCACAATGGATGAAGTAAAGCCAGATGCCTGCTCTGCTGTCTCCACCTCCTGAGCAATGAAACCAGAATGAACAATGCTTGAAGAGGCATTAAAGTCAAGCAAACAAGAACTTATTGGATTGCCTGAACTGTCCACACTGTGTGCTCTGTTTTGGTTAATAAAAGAGTTCAATCCCGATGCATTTAAATTATACGTAACGGGACGAAGTCTCTTTATAAAGTCCAATCCTTTTACATTTTCTGTGACATTATTCTTAAAACGTCCGTCTGAAATATTATGCCAATCAGAATAACCACCAATATAATTTACAGCACTATTACCAATAATAATCATATCATCCGCTGTAGTAGATGCGCCACTTCCAAAAGCTCCACTATTAGAATAATCGCCGCTTGCATCAGCAGAACATCCCACAAAAGTGTTTTCTTTGCCTGTTTTAATAGTATAACCTGCCTGATATCCCAAAGCAGTATTACAATCACTTGTTGATTGTCCGAGCGCCTGTAGACCTGTTGCTGAATTGCGACTTCCACTTACGTTTGTATACCCTGCGTCTAATCCTGTAAATGTATTGTAAGCACCAGTGGTATTGGAAACCCCTGCGTTTACTCCTAAAAATGTATTATCGAAGCCATCCTTATTACTATACCCCGCTAAGTATCCAACAAATGTTTCGTATGCAGCTGAATTAGAATATCCGGTATAATTACCAATAAAGGTATTAGCAAATCCGGTACCATTTGAATAACCAGATTTATACCCATACAATGCGTTATTATAACCAGTTGTATTTCCATAGCCTGATGAAAATCCAATAGCTGTATTATTCATTCCATTGAGTAGGACAATACCCGTTACGGCAGTTGGATCAGTATTATAAAGTGCATCATTACCAATCGCTATATTGTCGCTTTCTACGCATCCATATCCGGATGAACAAGACCCAGGTGCATCAATTGTAATGCAGTTTTGCCAATTGCAATGTTTCTACTTAAATATTGATTACTTCGTAGCGAAGCCTCTCCGATTGCCATGTTATCATTTCCATCCAGTGCATCGCGAGCTGCTTCTTCTCCTATTGCGATGAGTGAGCATCCATGCTCATTAAATTTCCCAGCTGCAAAGCCCAATGCGCAGCCTCCATATGCCTTATTATGATACAGGGCATTCATGCCTACTGCAGTATTCTCCGATTCCGGAAATGATGATCCAACGGGATGTACTATCTCATGGAGTGCTCCGGACCCAACAGCAACATTACTATCTGCATCCTGATCGTTAAAAAGGGCTTGATAGCCAATAGCTACATTATTTTGAGATGAAGTGGTTGCAGTTCCAGCACTATTCCCAACAAAAGTGTTTTTGATATCGAGGGCATTAGTTGAGTTGCTTCCCGCACCAACTCCAACATAAATGTTACTTATAATACCGTTGTGCCAGAGAACTGGATAACTATGACCAGTTGATCCATCTCCTATTCTGTAGGCATTCGTGTTGGTGTTAAGGTTAATATCGCCTGCGTCAACATCAAGTTTATAATTGGGAGTAATAAAAGTTGTGCCGATGCCGAGGAAACCGGTAGAACTTTTTAAAGTCATGAAGGTGCTACTATTAATTTGAAAGGGCACGTCATGGCCTGAACTCCACCCAACATATCCAGTAGAGCTATATAAAGAACTTGGTACATTAACCTGAGCGCTTGTCTCGATACCCTGCAATGCTGATACAATCAGCAAGATGCAAATTGTAAATTTATTTTTCATTTTCTTTTTGTTTTTTTTAAAATTAGGCCATTTATTTTGATATAATAAATTTCCCAGTTTGAATAATTTTATTTTTCGTTTGTAATGAAAAGTAATAATCGCCAGAACTTAACATGTCACTTTCAATTGTTATTCTTTGTCTCCCTTTTATAGATTCTGTTCTAACAGATTGAAATGAGGCATCATAAATTGTCAATTCATAATTTTCAAAATTGTTTGGAACATCTACTTCGAATGTTGTATAACCAGATGATGGATTTGGAAAAATTTGAACATAGTGATTTCCTCCTTGTTCAATCTGATTAATTGTTTCAGGTAATGCACCACACAGTGCATAAACAAACCAATCATTTGAACTTTGATTAACAAGAATAAGTTTTGTCCCCACTGGAGTATTAAATATTGGGTGAGCAGAGATACCCCCGTAACATCCAAAACACCAGTATGTGACTACACTGTCCTTTTGAAAAAGTAAGGTCCCATCAGTTCGATAGATATAAAATGGTAGAGTGGAAGAATTTGTTGTAGTAATAACATATTCGATTGTACTCGAATCACAATCAAAAAGTGTCGAAGTAATATATCCAATTGTAAATATACCTGATTGAAGAGACGCACCAGTAGCAATATTTAATATATAAGGCGTATGATCAAGATTATACAAGCTAAATTTATCATTTAAATAATCAACTGTGAAATACTTATAGTTATTATTACCAAGATCAGTATAATATAAAGAATTGCCTGATTGTATATTATAGGTGTGTTCCAAAGTTAATTGGCTATAACCTTTAAAGATTATTCCCAATGCGACAACTAATAAAAATAGTTTTTTCATTTTATTTATATTTATTTTTTTGAAAAATATACATTTCTCGGATACAATGGAATAAGGTATTAAAAGTGGAGGTGGCTACGGTTAAGAAAAGCACAACCAACCCTGCAATCCAGGCAGCAAACAGTTTTTTAATGTGAATAAAAGAGAAGTAGGAGATGAAATATTCTGAAAAATATTTTTTGCTACAATTATTTTTTCATGGGCAAAATTCTTGCTAAGGCAAATACTACAGAGGGCAAATAAAAAGAAAATTACGAAAATAAAAAACATATTGTATTGTTTGGGAGTACAATGTATACAATTAAACATTCTCTACAGTAAAAAATCATTTTAGTCACAATTTGGAAATTAAAGACTAATTGACCACGACGTTTCATTTAAATTGATTTATTGACCTGAAATAGCGTTACACCCGCTCGGCAGAATCTTTAGCGTGAATACTCCTGTTCTCTCCATCATCAAGCCGCAGCGAGATTCTGCCGGCCTCAAGGTAAGCACTTTCGTTTGAGATATGCATTTCTGTTGTAAACAATGCCAATTGATCACTGATACTTTCACCGGTCCAGTTTGTCCGGAATAATCTGGTCAATGATTCGCAAACAAAATAATTCGAAGACACATTTCATGAATCCAAACATAGAAAGGAATTAAATGATTTAGTTTCTACTTGAAATTTTTTCTATATTCATTTGAGGAATGAAAACGTGTTTCAATAAAAAGGCGTTATCATCAATTCCCGGTGGA
>JAYSPU010000283.1:0-18282 GCA_043721935.1 Bacteroidota bacterium
TTTATGCAAAATATAAGCTTAGGAATAGGTTCCAGGGTTCGTCATCCACAATTTGGTGATGGTGTGGTTGTACAAGTGAAGCCTGAAGAATATGTAATTACGTTCATGCAACATGGAATGCGCGACATCATCCGTACGTTCGACGGATTGGAAATTATCGATGCCAATGATCCTGATCAGGATCTGGTAAGTCTGGCCGACATTGAGGTATTGCTGGTCAATATCATCAAAAAGTACAGCGATATTCAGGAGCGGGTGGAAATAGGTCAGAAGTGGACAGGAGGAACGTTAATCCTTAAACCGGGAGATTCATCTATGAAGACTAAAGAAATTCCGTTGGATACTTTCTTCAATAAAATTGTGATGTTGCGTGACCGACTTCGTGTATTGGAGCAGCGCATCAACAGTCATGAAAAACTAACAGAAGAAGACAAGGTGAATATGCAGCAATACGTTACCCGTTGTTATGGATCGCTGACCACTTTTAACGTGCTATTTAAAAATTCAACCGATCAGTTTGTCGGTGAAAAATCGTCTTGATTATTATCAGTAACAAATAAAAATGAATCTTCTTTCAGTTGAAAATCTTTCGAAATCCTATAGTGATAAAATCCTCTTTGAAGGCATCAGTTTTGGAATCAGTAAAGGTGAAAAAGTAGCGTTGATTGCCCGGAATGGTTCGGGAAAGACAACATTAATGAGAATACTTGCAGGCATAGAAAAAGCAGACAAAGGATTAGTCACTTTTCGTAAAGATTGTCGTGTTGAATATTTGGAACAGGATCCGTACATGGATCCGAAATTGTCAGTGCTGGAAACCATTTTTAATGTCAGCAATCCGACGGTTCGTTTAATAAAGCAATACGAAGAAGCACTTGAGCATGACGAGCTCAATCATACGCCTCAAACGCAAAAAATATTACAAGATCTGGCAACAGAAATTGACGATGCTAATGCCTGGGATTATGAAGTACGCGTCAGACAAATTCTTTCTAAATTAAATATCCACAATCTGGATCAACCCGTTAGTCAATTATCGGGTGGACAAAGAAAGAGAATTGCTTTGGCAAAAGCACTTATTGATCCTGCTGATTTAATTTTAATGGATGAGCCAACCAATCACCTTGATGTTGAAATGGTAGAATGGTTGGAGGAACACCTGAAGCGTTCACAACTAGCTTTATTGCTTGTTACTCACGATCGTTACTTTTTAGAAAACATCACCCGGAAAATAATTGAAATGGATGGAGGCGAATTGTATTCGTACGACGGAAATTACAGTTACTTTATTGAAAAGAAAGGTGAACGCGAGTTCAATGAAATGCGTGAAAAAGATAAGGCACGTAACATCATGAGAACTGAATTGGAATGGGTGCGACGAATGCCCAAAGCCCGAGGCACAAAATCGAAAGCTCGTATGGATGCTTTTGAAGATTTGAAAGTGAGAGCTGCCGGAAAAAAGAAAGAAGGCGGAATTACGCTTGATGTGAAAATGAACCGTATCGGTGGCAAAGTGATAGAGTTGAAAAAAGTGTACAAGAGCTACGGAGATTTTCCCATATTAAAAGGTTTTGATTATACATTTCGTACCGGTGAGCGTATTGGAATAGTAGGAAAGAATGGAGCAGGGAAGACTACCTTTTTAAATTTACTAACCGGATTAGAAGTTCCTGATTCCGGAAAAATTAATGTTGGCGAAACCATTATTTTCGGATACTACGCACAGCAAGGATTGGAGATTAAAGAAGACAAGCGTGTAATTGAAGTGGTAAAAGATATTGCCGATGTCATTCAAATGAGTGACGGTTCAAAAGTGTCTGCTTCACAGTTTTTGCAATTGTTCCAGTTTTCTCCTGACCAGCAATACACCTATGTATCAAAGTTAAGTGGTGGCGAGAAGCGCCGGTTGTATTTACTGACTGTCCTTATTAAAAATCCGAACTTCTTGATTCTGGATGAGCCTACAAATGATTTAGATCTTTTAACGCTGAATATTCTTGAAGATTTTCTGATGAATTACACGGGTTGTTTGCTCGTTGTATCTCACGATCGGTACTTCATGGATAAGCTGGTCGATCACTTGTTTATTTTCGAAGGCGATGGAAAGTTACGCGACTTCAATGGAACGTATGCTGAATACAGAGAAGATTTGGAAGATAAGGAAGCTGCTATTGCAAGTGCAAAGAACAAAGAGAAGCAATTGGCAACTACACAAAAAGAAGTGAAGCCGGAGAAGAGAAAGGTAACCTATAAAGAAAAGATGGCTTTTGAACAGTTAGAGAAAGACATTGCTTCACTTGAAAAGGAGAAAACAGAATTAACTGAAAAGCTAAGTTCAGGTTCAGGTGATCACAATGACATGAGAATTTGGGCTGAGCGTATGCAAACCATTATTCAGCAAGTCGAGGAAAAGTCGCTGCTTTGGATGGAAATGTCGGAGTTGCATGGTTCATAAATCATTGCTGCTACTTGAATGCTTGTCGGTTTTTAGTCCTAATATTGAAAAATAATATCAGGAAAGAGAATTCCCTTTCCAGCTACGACTATGAATTTTTTAAATAACCCATCATACATTGCTTTCCGATCATTCGATTTTCGGAGATTCATTTTTTCTAAGTTTATGATGACGCTTGCATTGCAAGTTCAGTTTGTAGTATTGAGTTGGCAAGTGTATCAATTAACAAAAGATTATTTATCATTGGGATTATTGGGATTAGCGGAAGCAATTCCTGCAGTCACCGTTGCACTTTTCGGCGGACATGTAGCTGATAGAAACGACAGAAGAAAAATCCTGGTGATTATTATGTCTTTGCAGGTGATTTGTTCAATAGCTTTATTACTAATAAGTATTAAAATTGGCGATGCACTTCCGGGGACAGTTACGGCGTTTCCATTTTATGTAATTATGTTCTTTGTGGGATTGTTACGCGGATTTTATTCACCTGCACAATTTCCATTGATGACACAAATTGTTCCACGGGAGGCTTATGCAAACTCTTCTGCATGGAATTCTACCTTCTGGCATATTGCAGTTGTTGCAGGATCAGCCGGCGGCGGATTGCTTCTAGGATTTTTTGGAAATAACATTTCCTATGGTGTTGTAGTGTTTTTGCTCATCATCGGATTGATTCAAATGATCCGCATTTCTCCTCAACCCGTTTTGTCTTTTAAAAAGGAAGAAGGAATAAAAGAAAGTATTAAGAAAGGTTTATCATTTGTATTTGGGAATCAAATGATCTTCGGTGCCATGTTACTGGATCTGATTGCTGTTCTCTTTGGAGGTGCTACAGCCATGTTGCCTGTCTTTGCCAGTGAGATACTACACGTTGGTGAAATGGGATTCGGATTATTAAGAGCAGCACCGTTTGTTGGTTCCGTTGTGATGGCTTTATACATGACAAAACATCCACCGTTAAAAGGAGCAGGAAGGAAGTTGTTTTTATGCGTCAGTGGATTTTCTGTCTGTATGATTTTGTTTGCATTGAGCACCAACTTTTATTTATCACTTATCATACTTGCCATTAGCGGCGGATTTGATAATGTAAGCGTTGTCATTCGCTCGACGATTATACAATTATTTACTCCCGATGAAATGCGTGGTCGGGTATCCAGTGTTAGTACCATGTTCATCAGTTCATCAAATGAAATCGGTGCATTTGAATCGGGATTCACTGCAAAGTTGATGGGGCTCATCCAATCCGTTATTTTCGGAGGAACCGTTGCACTTGCATCAGTTGGCGCTGCTGTAATTGCCCTTCCCAAACTACGTAAGCTGGAATTGGATAAAGAAGTTTAATACTCGTAAATAAAATGATACAAACACTCATCAGCGAGATCTCCGCGTAATCTCCGAGATCTGCGGGAGATATTTTTTTACCACGAAAGCTTAATGCAACCTTATGCTTCAGTCACCTTTTATAAGCTTATTCATCCGCGAGATTTCAGCGAGATCTCCGCGATCTGCGGGAAATAATTTTTGCCGCATATGCTTCATTCACCTTTTATAAGCTTAATCATCCGCGAAATATCCGCGATCTGCGGGAAATTAAAACGCCATTGCTTTATTCTGGATTGCGTTGCAGTTTATTTTTATTGTCAAAAAATATCCCGACCAATAGTTCATATTTACTTTGAATGCCCGTTGCTTGTAATGCATCGTAAAAGAATTTGGAATCTATTCGTACACGAATATTTCGGTATATGTTCACCCAGATTCGATTTTGAAAATCAAAAATCATGGATTCTTTTTTCAATCCCGTCGCAAAAAACGAAGTTCTGTTTTCAACAGAAATAAAATGATTTATTGGTTCTTCGAGCCGAAGCTGAAAATTAAATCCGTATTCTGAATTGACGCTCACCTTTCCTGCTCGAATGAAAACAGGAGTTTGAGACTCCGGCTTTGGAATAAAGCTATAGATTTTTAACGATGCATAGCTAACGCTTATATCGGTTCTTTCATCAAATCGATAGTTTAATCCATAACTCAGAATGGTTGTTCCCGGCGTAAGTGGTCCTGATCGCCATTGTCTTTCATTTTTGCCTGTATAGTTCGGAATTGATAACCACGTATCTGTTAGTTGTGTACGAAGCGAAGCGTTGATTGAATTCCGAAATTTTTTTTCGGAGACTGTTCGATATGAAAATAGCAACCATAGATTGTCAGTATTTTTTATCCAGATAGAATCTGTGAATTTCGTATAACCTAAATCGGTTCTGAGCTCCAAAAATTTATCGCATTTGCTTTTATTAATTGATAAAACTGTATTTCCGCTCAACGCAAAAAAAAAGGAATTTAATACCTGAATCCTTTTATTGTTTGTTTTGATAAATGATGCAGTTGCAAATCCTTCGACCGTGATTTTACTCGTTCGATAATCTGTGTCCCGGCTTTCCACCAGCGGATCCCAACTCATTGCCAGTGTCTGGAAATCGGAAAGCAGGACGAAGAGCCAGATCGTTATTATGATCTGCCAGGCATTCATGGTTATGGTTTGAAGAAAGAATAAATTTCCCGAATGATGTTTTCTCCAACATTCATCGTTGTAAAATTGAATACTTCCGAATAAGGTATAAGCCGCATCTTTCCTTTATTGACAAGAATGATTGATGGCGTCATGATCGACTCTGCTTCTTTTGAAAATGAAGTTAATCTTTCATCCGTATTTTTATAAACAACCAGTGGTGTCAGGATATCAGGCATTATTGATTGCGAGGAAGCGCAATTCCGTTTTCGTTCCAGTGTGGTAGAATCGGAAATGGATATGGAATATGTTTGTACATTGAATAAGGAATCATTGTTTTTTACCCAGTCATTCAAAGTGATAAAACAATCCTGACAGCTGTGATTGTTTTTTATGATAACAAACGCATAGGAAGTGTCATTAAATAAAATCAATTTGTTTTTATTGGTATAGAATGTCGTAGACTTTATTTGCATCAGTAAGTCTTGCTGTGCTTTTATGTTCGATGAAGACAAAAAGCTAATCCCAACCAATAGCATATACCTGAACACTGAATTTCGGATCCTGGTTATCATAATATTCGTTTTTTAGCGATTGAAAAAATTTGGCGGATGAATTTGATTTTGGAACAATGTCTTCGTTTTGAACTCCGATTAGCTTTCCATTTTTAAATACCGGCCTGTTTAAATCCAACAATAATAATGGCAGTCTTGACTGGGAGATTGTATCCATTCCTTCGTATTGAATTGGTGTGTTGATTTTTAACTTGATTGGTTGAGGCAAATTTTTCGTATTCCAGAAATCAATTCGTCTGTACTTTTTATCGTTTCCCATTTGCGTTATATTGATCATTAAAATGGAGTCATTGTAAAAGTAAATGCCTTCAATTCTATTAATTTGTTTATCGAGAGTTCTTAATTTTTCAATGATAAGTTTAGGATGACTCTTTGTCGGATCAGTTTCAAAGGAAAGCTCATTGTTTGGTACACCTTTCCAATTAGTATTATCATCGAGCTGTATAGAATCAAGTAGATTTAGTTTATGATCGAATAACCAGATTTTGTATCGACACAAATCTGCTAATGCAATTTTTCCGGATGAAGAGGTAACATTATGGTTTTCAAAAAACGAATATCCCATACAAGGAAGAGTAGGGTGGATCACCTTTTCAACTTTCTTTGAAACTGCAGAATAGATAGCCAACGTTACAGGTTTTACATTGGGCTGTGCAGTTGAATAGATTTCTGAAAAAAGAAACTTATTATTTCCCAGGTAATCAACCGTTCGGAAATGAAGATGGTTTTCAATTACGATTTCATGACTAAAAGTATAGCGATGGTTACTTTTTGTAAACTCAAATATTCTACCTTCTGAATCATCCAGCAAAATGAGATGTGACGGTCCTACTGCAAGACAAAATGGAATTGAAACAATTTCCATTTGTTTTGGAATGGAAATGGAAAATGAATCTGTATTGCCGGTTTTAAGATCTACCGATTGAAGCAGAATTTCTCCTGTCTTTCGATTGATTTGGTTTCCCGTCATATAAAATACTTTTCCATCGAAACAAGTTTGAATAATCTGATCGTTCAGACTATAGTAACCGGTTGGCTGATTCAAGATGTTTTCACATTTCAATCCTTGTGCAAAACCGGATTGAAA
The DNA here is from genome assembly GCA_043721935.1 of Bacteroidota bacterium. Lineage (GTDB taxonomy): Bacteria > Bacteroidota > Bacteroidia > AKYH767-A > 2013-40CM-41-45 > JADKIH01. The sequence continues at coordinate 6,624 of JAYSPU010000283.1, forward strand.
ATTCAAAACAAAGCAGAGGATGGATATCCATCCTCTGCTTATTTGGTTATTTCTTTTCATCTTCATCTGAAAAATGGAAATCGTCTGTGTACTTAACATCTGTGCTCTTAATGTCAATCGTGATGGTTTTCTCTTCATCTGTCCACCATGAGATCGGCAGATCACCGTCTAACACTGCATCGCCTTTAGTCTTTCCTTGATCGTATTGCTCGAATACAAAATCCATAATTTCATTTCCGGGATGAGCCAAACGAATGCTTCCATAATAAAATGCACTGAGAGCCGGGCAGCGATTCCAGCCATTATTTCTGCACATAATGGTGGTGTTGCTTGCATAGACATAAGCATAGGTGTTATTTCTTGATCCACCCTGGATTATAATTGTAAGAGCCTGACTTGAGTAAGCACTTGCAAGCAATAACATAAAAAGCACTAATTTTTTTTTCATTTTGTTTGTTTTTAAAGGTTAATTAATCTGTTAACTGTTCTTTTTTATTTATTATTCACTTTTAATAATTTACTAATCCTTTCAACTATTATTCCGGAGCATCAATTGCTGATTGCTGATCGCTCATCGCCGATCGCTCATCACTGATCGCACTTTACTCATCAACCCTGTCCGTATTATACTTGTCCATTAATTGTTCTTTAGGAACGTAATAGTAGAAGGGAACATCTTTTAAATCGATTGTCAATTCTTCATTGCCTGTTAAATTCCAACTGACAGGTAAGTCATCGCGAAATAGAAATGAGTCACTTTTTTTTCCTTCTTCAATACTTTTAAGTACAGCATCATAAACATCTTTCATTGGATGAATAGTCTTGTACGTTTCAGCACCCAATAGATCTAAAGGACAATGACCTAGACCACCGAATTTGCAGATAAGTTGGCCATTGTGAAGAAATACATAATAGTAACCCTGACCGCCCCAGCCATTAATAATTACTCTTGTGGCATTGCTTTGAATTGTAAAAGCAGTCAGCATGAATAGAAGCATTAATTTTTTTTTCATTTTTGTTTTTTTAAAATGTGAATTTTATTTGTTTAAAATTTTGATTGAACTTTATAAATGTTCTGCTCCTTGGTTTGAATCAACTCCTGATCAATCAACACTTCAAAGATCGATTGCCAATGAAGGAATTACAACCGCATATATTAAAGGTCTTTTTTGATGGGTAAAAGAAGTAGTGACAGGTTCTTCTCAAGATGGCAAGCCATAAATTTCAGATTCATTTCGCTTTTATTATCTTGCCGTCATGTCTAAAAAAATTTCGATCTTAAGCTGGAATGTAAATGGCATCAGAGCCGTTTGGAAAAAAGGATTTCGTGAATGGTTGACGAAGGCGAATCCGGATATTTTATGTTTGCAGGAAACAAAAGCGCAACTCGATCAATTGACAAAAGAACTGACAGATATTCAAGACTATAAATATTATTTTTTTTCTGCTGAGAAAAAAGGATATTCCGGTGTTGCAGTATTTTCAAAGGTAGAGCCATTGAATATCAGATATGGAATGGGTGATCCTCGCTTTGATTCAGAAGGACGGGTAATTGAAGTAGAGTTTGAAAAATTTACCTTGTTTAATGCGTATTTTCCAAATGGTGGAAGAGGACCGGAGCGTGTTCAGTATAAACTCGAATTTTACGATGAACTTTTTAAACGTGCAGAAGCAGTTCGTAAAACCAAAAAAAATGTAATCATCGTAGGTGATTACAATACGGCTCACAAAGAAATTGACCTTGCCCGTCCCGGACCGAATTCAAAGGTGACCGGATTTTTACCTGAAGAGCGTGCATGGATTGACAAGATAGTCGACATGGGTTATATCGATATTTTCAGAACGTACAATCAGGAGCCGGCACAATACACGTATTGGGATGTAATTACTCGTGCCAGAGAGCGAAATGTTGGATGGAGAATCGATTATTACATGATTTCTTCTGAAATGGAGAAGATGGTAACAAATGCAACTATACTTGCTGATGTAATTGGAAGTGACCATTGTCCGGTCGGATTGGAAGTGTCATTATAATTGAATAGAAAGATTCTTTTTAAATTTATTTATCTTTGTCTCATGTTTACACCATTCCATACAATGCCTGAGGATAGCAGAATCTGGGTCTATCAAAGTGATCGTCCGTTTTCTGTTGACGAAGTAATTAAGATTAAAGAATTAATGTTGCCTTTCATTGAAAACTGGACTGCACATAATCAGCAACTGGCTGCCGGATACGAAATAAGATACAATCGTTTTATTCTGATAGGCATTGATGAGAAAATGGCATTGGCCAGTGGATGTTCGATAGATAAGTCGGTAAATATTATTCGTCAGCTGGAGCAGGAATTGAATGTTACCTTGATGAACAGAAATCTTTTTGCTTTCAAAGAAAATGATCAGGTGGTTTTGTTACCAAGGAAATTATTTGAAGAAAAAATCATCAATGGTGTAATTAAAGATGACACCACCGTTTTTAATAATCTGGTAGATAGAAAAGAAAAGTTAATTACCGACTGGGAGGTTCCGTTTTCGAAAAGTTGGCATAAGCAATTGTTTGCGCCGCTGGGGTTGTAATTGTTTTTCTGTTCACAGTAACTGTTACTGTAAACTTGTGCACAGTATACTGTAACTGTAAACAGTTTACTGTTAGTGTGAGTTTGTGCACAGTAACTGTTACTGTAAACTTGTGCACAGTATACTGTAACTGTAAACAGTTTACTGTTAGTGTGAGTTTGTGCACAGTATACTGTTACTGTGAACTGTGAACAGAAAAAAATTTGTGCACAGCATATTGTTACTGTGAACTGTATACAGAAAAAAACTTGTGCACAGTAACAGTTACTGTAAACTGTGCACAGTAGGCAAATTACCTCTTCACTACTATCTGCTTCACCACATTCCCATTCTTGTAAATAATCCTTTTGACGACTACGTCTTTATCGTATTCTTTCCATTCCCCATCTTCATTGTCATTGACATATTGTCCATCGCGTTTTACGAAGCCATCACTGTCGAATTCTTTGGCCGGGCCATTTAATACGCCATTGGTGTAGGAATATTCAATCGAAGGTTTTCCGCTCTGAGCATACCAGGTGCAGATTCCATTTCGTTTTCCGTTTTTGTAAAATGATTCTTCCTGAACTTTTGAATCATCGTAATACGACTTGCGTTGACCTTCAAGAATGCCATTGGTATAATTCTCAATCAATTTAATATGACCATTGGTTAAGTATGTTGTTTGTTGTCCTTCAAGCGTGTCATTTGAATAATTAAAATCCATCATTAACAATCCTTGCTGACTGAACAAAAGAGTAGCGCCTGATTTTCGTCCTTTTTTATATTCATCGGAACGGGTTACGGTTCCATATTGATTATACTCACGCCATACTCCGTCTTTCAATCCATTGAGACGATAGCCGCGTGAAAGAATAACACCGTTTCCGTTTTTTACAATGATGAGTTCTCGTTTTTGATTGTCCGGGTCCGGAGTAACCAGCGAATCGTTTGGTCCCGGATTGGTTGGAGCAGTAACAGCAGGTTTCATGAGTTGAGCATGAGTTGCAGTTGAAACCATTACCAAGAGAAGAAATAAAGTGATGTAACGCATAGTGTTGCTAACAATGAACTTGAAAATAATTTTATTTGAAGATGTACTTTAACTTTAATCCGAAATATTTTTTTTCATTAAGTAATCTGTATCTACAGCGGCACCAAGTTGAAATTTTTTCTCTCCGAAGATGACAAAATTGTATTTTTCATAAAAGCGAATTGCTTTTGTATTGTCAACATTTACACCGAGCCAAAGATAGCAACAAGCTTCATTTTCAGCAATTCGAATGGATTCATCCATCATCGCTTTTCCTGCTTTTTTGTCCTGATAAGATTTCTTCACATAGATACGTTCAATCTCCAGAGATTTCTTTCCTTCTAATTCAGCGTACCAACGGTCACGTCTTAGTTTTGTATAACCAATGATATGGTCACCATCAGAAGCGATTAAAAAAGTATTGACAACCTTATTGGTAATTTCACTTTTTATTTTGTCCAATGCAAAAGAATTTTTCATGTATTCCTTCATGTCTTCTTCCGTATTCACCGGGCGCCATGTTTCATAAAAAGTTTCCTTCCCAATTTCTGAAATCAATGTGGCGTCTTCCGGTATGGCAACTCTGACTGTAAGGTTCATAGTATAATTATTACGTCTAAAAATGTTACCGGACAAAAATTACTACTGGTCATAAAAATCTTTTCGTTTCAATAGTTTTAAATCCTGCAAGATGGAAGCCTTCACATTGATTTGAAAATTCCAGCTTTCCTGATAACCGAAAGGAATCCAGTTCATTCTCATTTCCCAACAATGCAAATCTCTGTAAATATTCAATCCAAAATTAGTGAATTTTCCATTTGTGATATCATACCAGGAATTGAATCCGATTTTTAATTGAGGTGTAAGACTGACATCGCCATTCATACTTGCCGATTGATTTCTTACAGACGCCAGACTTCCTCGTTTGGAATAGCTGAATATATAAGATACTGTTAAGTTGTACGGTATTTCAAAATCAACGTATTCTTCCGGATGTGAATTGATATAATCAACTTCTTGTTGAGAGTATTTAGAACTTGTTTTCGCTTTATGCGTCTTGTTCAGACTGAAGTTCAATGCTGCATTACCGGATGTAAGTCGTGCAAATTTCCCGTTTACATCGTACAGAAAACGATTGTAATCTGTATTGTTAGTATCAAAAGCATATGGATCAAGCACACCGCCAAATGTGATAAAGAATCGGTCGAGGAGAGAAGTACGTCCGCTGAATGAAACAGGACTTAATTTTAATGAATCAGCGATTAGGTTATAACCACCGGATAATCGTAACGATTCGAATAGTTTTATTTTTTTAGTTGTAGCACCTGTATCAGCATTTGTTTTGACTTTCATCTCCAGATTATTATCCAGACTATATCCAATATTTGCAAATTTTCCTGATGAAGGTCCGCCGTAAATAGACGATTGAAAAATCGAATACAAAGCTGTATGTCCTGCAGTATCAGTTTGAACTCTTTTGTAATAACCATATTTCTCTTCACTGAAATCGGGGCGATAAGTAAAAGAAACAGAAGGAGTCATGACATGTCTCACTGCGACAATAGGACCTTTTTTAAACTGATACATTCCATAAATTCTCGTCGTTAAAGCAGCAGAGACGGAGTAATCGTGGGAAGCTTCGAAGTTTTTAATTGATAGTGTATCCACTTTTCTGTTTTCAGAATCCCAGGCATATTGAGTAGTTTTAAAATACCAGCGTTCTGTAAAACTAAGCGAAGGAGAAAAGTTCAGGTATTTTAAAACGTTGAAAGATGTATTAATCGGAATAGAATGTTGCATTCCATTCCGCATGTTTTCCAATGTTCCTGACGTGAATAATAACGTATCTTTTGTTTGAATGGAATTTGATGCACGCATACTGTAGTTCACCCCGATTTTTTCATACCATTTTTGACGACCAATACTTTCTTTCCGTTTAAAAGGAGTGATGCGGGAAACGTTGAGAGACAGATCCGGTGCCGTAATAAGTAAGTCACGTGTTAATATATTTTGAGTATGATTTACAGATACTCCGTAATTAATGGGTTTGTCAGGAAAGTTGTACGAATAAGAAACAGAAGACTGAAAAGTATTGGAAAGAAAATTATTGACAGAGCTGATCGTGTTTTGATAGTATGTTGAAGTTCCTGCGTTGACATTGGCAGAGAAACTACTGTTAGGATTTGCCTTGGAATCTTTGGAATGTGTCCAATAGATGTGAAAATCTTTTCTAACCGAATAATCTGACAATTCTTTTTCACTGTTCACAGTACTTGCATAACTCAAGCGAACCGTTCCATCGTACTTGTATCTTTTTTTATAAGCACTTGCCAAATCAAGTGTATAGCTTCCTTTTGTATAAATATCAGTAGTAGCAGCCAGATTAAAATAATCGCTAAAGCCAAAATAGTAGCCGAGTCTTTGAAAATAAAATCCACGTTGCGTAGATTCTCCAAAAGCAGGAAAAATAATTCCTGAGCTTCTTCCTTTTTTATTGGGAAAAAAACCGAATGGAATAATCAATGGAGTAGGAACCTGTTCAATACTCAGAAACGCCGGGCCGGTTATTATTTTATTTTTACTGATTACTTTTAATTTCCGTGCGATAATGCTGAAGTGTGGTGTGTCAAGATTACAGGTCGTATACTGACCATTTTTAATAAAGAAATTATTTTCCGGATCTTTTTTTACTACGTCGCCATGAATATAACCTTCACCTTCCTGAGTGATAACATAACTGATTTTTCCTTTTTTGGTATCAAAATTATAACGGATAGCCTGTGATCGGAATTTCTGATCGGCTTGAGAAAATTCCGGACTGCCAATCGTTTCACCCGTTGAATCGACGGTTCCTTTAGCATACAGTTCTTTGTTATCCATATCAATGACGATGTAATCAGCCTGGAGATGGAGATCCTGATAATCTACTGTAGCCTTCCCATATAAATAGACGATTTGTCCGTCGATGTCAACCCGAATGGAGTCTGCCGCATGGTATTTAACCTGAGATTGCAATGCATCGTCCGAAGTTTCGTTATCTGCAATAGCTAATGTATCGGCTGTAATGATTGACGATTCGGGTCGTATACCGACAGTATCTACCACCGCTTTTCGGACGGTATCTTCAATGCTTGTTGAACCAACAGCAAATTGTTGAAAAAGAACAACAAAGAAGAAGAAAAGAGTGGGTGATATTTTTGATACTTGTGGAAACAATCCGGGCTAAAATTATCTAGAGTTAGGTGTCAAAACTAAACAAAAAAAATCGTCTGTACTTTATCGGAGCTGCACTTGTGTTCGGAGTGTTTGGCTGGCTGATTCTCAGCTCTTTTCGTACTGCGCCAACCAATCCGTTCGGGCTTACCAGGGTAGTCATTGATGCCGGTCACGGTGGACATGATTCAGGTTGCCTTGGGAAAAATTCGAAAGAGAAAGACATTGCTTTAGGCATTGCTTTAAAGTTAGGAAAGTACATTGAAGAGAATTTTCCTGATGTAAAAGTGATTTACACACGTAAAACAGACCAGTTTGTTGAACTCTTTGAGCGGGCTTCGATTGCCAATAACGCCAAAGCAGATCTCTTTATTTGTATCCATTGCAACTCAGCTTGTTTTCTTGACCGTAAACGAAAAGAAGTATGCAATACAGAAACGTCAGGAGTTGAAACCTGGGTTATGGGTTTACATAAATCAGAAGCAAATCTGGAAGTAGCGAAACGAGAGAACGAAGTTGTTTTGTTGGAAAAAGATTACGTAAAAAAGTACGATGGATTTGATCCGAACAGTCCTGAAGCGAATATAATTTTCTCCTTGTATCAAAATGCCTTCATTGACCAGAGTCTGCGTATGGCATCTTATATACAACGAGAGGTTCAGGCAAAAGGTCGTCCCGTTCGTGGTGTTAAACAAGCCGGATTTCTGGTTCTATTCAAGACTTCCATGCCTAGTGTACTGATAGAAACCGGATTTTTATCTAATCCGGATGAGGAGAAATTTCTGGCTTCCGATAATGGTCAGGATAAAATGGCAGCTTCTATTTATCGTGCTTTCAGGTCATACAAACTTGCAATAGACAATCCTAAAGGCTCTATAGATTTTGGGGTGAGTAAAAGTGATGAAGAAGTGGTAAAGGAAAAAGAGAGTGGAAGCAGTGATGGAAAATCAACCAATGCCGAAGAAGGAACCAGGCAGAAGGAAGAAGTTAAGTCTGATGTGAAAACTAAGACGACAGAAAAAGGTGCAAAAGCTGAGTCGACTCAACTTGTTAAGTCCGCTGACGCAGCAAAGCAAGTCCTCATTTGGGGAGTTCAGTTTTATTCATCTCCAAAACGACTTCGAGCAGATCATCCGCGTTTTATGGATGTAAAAAACGTGAGAGTTGACTTTGAAAATCAGCTTTATAAGTATTCAAGTGGGCAATTGAAGGATTTTGATTCAGCAGTGGAATTACAGTCGAAGCTCCGCAAATTAGGATTCAAAGATGCATTTGTGGTTGCCTTTTATAAGGATAAAAAAATCACGATGAAAGAAGCCATGCAAATGAGAGGAAAGGACTGATTTGTATCTCCCTAATGATAAAATACTTACTTTTAAACGCGAATCAGCGCTATCATTATAGTAAAGCGCATGTTGAAATATTATGATATTTTCTAAAGAAACTAAAATAGGATTTATACTGGCCACGGGAATTGCCCTGGCATTTTGGGGAATTAACTATTTGAAAGGGAAAGATTTTTTTGCCAGCGAAAGATTGGTTTATGCAATGTATAATCATGTTGAAGGATTAGCGTCATCCAATCCGGTTTCAGTAAACGGAATGAAAGTCGGACTTGTTCGCAAGCTGGTTTTAATGGATGACAGGTCCGGTAGAATACTTGTCAGTATGCGTGTAAGTAATGATGTGCGCATACCTAAAAATTCAATAGCTGAAATCTACAGTACGGATATCCTTGGTTCGAAAGGAATTCGATTTATTTTGGGAGATGGAACAGACAACCTGGAAGAAAAAGATACTGTGCGATCATCAGTACAGCCAAGTTTGCCTGAAGAAGTGAGCGCTCAGGTCGCGCCGATAAAACAAAAGACAGAGAATCTGATTTCGTCCTTAGACTCAGTATTGGTGATAGTAAGAAGTGTATTCAATGAAAAAACGAAAAACAATTTGCGTGCTTCTTTTGAAAGCATCAGTCACTCTTTGCAGTCGATCGAAAGTGTTGCACAAAGCATGGATACCGTTTTAGCCAAACAAGGAAAGCTCAAATCTATTTTCCTCAATATTGACGCAATTGCAAGTAACATCAGGAATAATAACGATAAGATTACTCTTTTGATAGAAAATTTTGCGGCTATAAGTGATACCATTGCAAAAGCACGTATTTCTGAAACACTGGAGCAAACCAGAAAAACAATGGAACAAACAGCAGAAGTAATGCAAAAAATTAATAAGGGTGAAGGAACACTCGGACAATTGGCGAACAATGACAGCTTATATTCCAGTGTGAATTCAACGGCCTTGGATCTGGATAAATTACTGATTGATTTCAGGGAACATCCGCGTAAGTATTTGAATTTCTCGCTTATTAATTTTGGAAAAAAATAATTAAGTGAAAGGAGAAGAAATATCTTTTCTTTTTTTTTGTTTTGATTTCGTTCTACCTTAACATTATTAACTGATCGTTTGTGCTTGGACAAATCCTTTTTCTGATCATTCTTTCGGCAGCCATTGGCATGTTCACTGTTAATGTTCGTAAAATCAGACGCAACATTTTATTGGGTCGTGATGTTAATCGCACCGACAGAAAAGCTGAACGCTGGAAATTGATGGCAAAGGTTGCATTGGGACAATCTAAAATGGTTGCCCGACCGGTCGCCGGTATCCTGCACATATTTGTTTATGCCGGATTTGTCATCATCAACATTGAAGTTCTGGAGATTATTATTGATGGAATTTTTGGCACTCATCGTGTGTTCGCTCAAATTGGTCCAATCTATAATGTATTGATTGGTGGATTTGAGATTTTAGCTTTTCTTGTTTTATTCGGTTGTGTTGTATTTCTCATTCGCAGAAACATTCTCAACATCCGTCGTTTTCATTCGCCCGAATTAACAAAATGGCCAAAGACCGATGCGAACTTAATTTTGATTACTGAAATTTTGTTGATGTCAGCTTTCCTGAAAATGAATGCTGCTGATTCAGTACTGCAGTCGAGAGCAGTTGGCCATTACATTTCTGCAGGAGCTTTTCCTGTGAGTCAGTACATCGGACTTATCTTTCAAAATTTCAGCACGCATTCTTTGATTCTGATTGAGCGCTCTGCTTGGTGGTTTCACATCATAGGCATATTGGCATTTCTGAATTACTTACCATACTCAAAACATTTTCACATCTTATTAGCTTTTCCCAATACCTGGTATTCAAATCTGGATGATAAAGGAAAGTTCAATGAAATGGAAAATGTAACACGTGAAGTCAAACTTATGCTTGATCCTGCGGCTGTAGTTCCTGAGCTTTCAGCAGATGCACCGCAGCGATTCGGAGCGAAAGATGTAACCGATCTCACCTGGAAACAATTGATGGATTCCTATTCTTGCACAGAATGCGGAAGATGTACATCTGAATGTCCTGCCAATCAAACCGGAAAATTATTATCACCTCGTAAAATTGTCATGGACACCCGCGACCGCTTAGAAGAAGTAGGTAAAGGAATTGACAAAAACGGAAAAGAATATAAAGACGATAAATCGTTGTTCAGTTACATCACCGAAGAAGAGTTGTGGGCGTGTACATCATGCAATGCCTGCGTTCAGGCATGTCCGGTAAACATTGATCCACTAAGTATCATCCTCGATATGCGACGCTACCTCGTCATGGAAGAAAGTAAAATCCCAACAGAATTAGGCGGCATGTTCAATCGCATTGAAAACAACGGTGCCCCCTGGCAGTTTGCCCAATCAGACAGAATAAAATGGGCAGAAGAAAATTAAAGAAAAGCATGATAAAAGAATTGAGAGAGCTTGACACCACCCTGAGCCTGTCGAAGGGTTATTAAAAAACGAAGTGACTCTCCCTGAGCTTGCCGAAGGGAAATTACAGAGATTAAATTGACGCTCCCTGAGCTTGTCGAAGGGAGTAAATTGTAGAGTAGAAGTGACTCTCCCTGAGCTTGCCGAAGGGAAATTACGCAGTGAACGCCGACGCTCCCTGAGCCTGTCGAAGGGTTATTAAAAAACGAAGTGACGCCCCCTGAGCTTGTCGAAGGGAGATTACGCAATGAACGCCGACGCTCCCTGAGCCTGTCGAAGGGTTATTGAAAAACGAAGTGACGCCCCCTGAGCCTGTCGAAGGGAAATTACAGAGATTAAATTGACGCTCCCTGAGCCTGTCGAAGGGTTATTAAGAAACGAAGTGACATTCCCTGAGCTTGCCGAAGGGAAATTACGCAATGAACGCCGACGCTCCTTGAGCCTGTCGAAGGGTTATTGAAAAACGAAGTGACGCCCCCTGATCTTGTCGAAGGGAAATTACAGAGATTAAATTGACGCCCCCTGAGCTTGTCGAAGGGAGTAAATTGTAAAGTTGCAGTATCGCTCCCTGTGCCTGTCGAAGGGTTATCAAGAAACGAAGTGACGCCCCCTAAGCTTGTCGAAGGGAGTCAACAAATTAATGAATCATAAATAAAGCATACAATTTTTATTCGTGCATTCGTAGCAATAATTAATAGTGCATCCAATTCAATAATATTTCACGGCTTACCAATTCTAAAACAATGAATTTTAAAATCGAAACAATGGCAGAGTATGCCGCAAGAGGAGAAGCACCTGATGTATTATTCTGGGTTGGATGTGCGGGATCTTTTGACGAGCGTGCTCAAAAAATTACCAAAGCAGTTGCAAAGATTTTACATCATTGCGAAATAAAATTTGCTGTACTAGGTACAGAAGAAAGTTGTACCGGTGATCCCGCAAAGCGTGCCGGAAATGAATTCCTTTTTCAAATGCAAGCCATGATGAATATTCAGGTCATGAATGGCTATGGAATAAAAAAAATCGTCACCGCTTGTCCGCATTGTTTTAA
>JAYSPU010000284.1:0-2687 GCA_043721935.1 Bacteroidota bacterium
GTTAGCCTGGAATGTTTCGAAGTTAGAAACGGAACTTACTTCCAGCCATTTTTGTTGTGCAGCAGAGTACACTTCAAAATCATAGGTCAATGCGCTAGCAAAACTCATATCACCTCCGCAGAGACGAAGTATTCTGAACGGCAATTGTAAAGCACGTAACAATCCTGAAACATGCTCCACCATTTTATCCAATGTTTCATACGAACGATCAGGGTGTTCTATCTGCACGATTTCTACTTTATCAAACTGATGCAAACGATTTAATCCGCGAACATCTTTTCCATAACTTCCTGCTTCACGACGGAAACACGGAGTATAGGCACACATTCTGATTGGCATTTCATCTTCGCGAACAATTACATCGCGGTAAATATTTGTTACCGGAACTTCGGCTGTCGGGATCAGGTAATATTCATCCAGTTGTACATGATACATCTGAGAATCTTTATCCGGAAGTTGTCCGGTTCCATAACCGGAATCTTTATTAATCAGAATTGGTGGTTGTATCTCGCGATAACCTGCTTCTGTTGCTTTATCTAAAAAGAAATTGATAAGACCACGCTGAAGTCGCGCACCTTTTCCTTTGTATACAGGAAATCCGGCGCCGGTTAATTTAACTCCCAGTTCAAAATCGATAATGTCATAGGTATCTGTCAACTCCCAATGCGGTTTAGCATCTTTGGAAAGAACAGGAATAGTTCCTTCCTGGTGAATGACTTCATTGTCTTCCGGCGTGCGTCCTTTGGGAACACTTTCGGAAGGAAGATTTGGCAACTTCACCATTTCAGCATGTAAAGAATCTTCCATTTGCTTCAGTTCATCCTGAATTTTAGCAACCGATTCTTTCAGCGCACCGCTCTTATTTTTCAGATCGTCACCTTCGGCCTTCTTACCGCTTTTGTACAATTCACCAACCTGTTTGGCAAGAGTGTTTTGCTGAAAAAGCAATTGATCCATTTCCGTTTGATACTTTCTCCGATTTTCATCTAATGAAAGAATTGTCTTCACCACTGCAGAAGCGTCGAAGTTTTTAACGGCTAATCGTTCTATAACAAAATCCGGATTTTCCCGGAGCAACTGAATTTGAAGCATACCAATATTTTGTGTCGCAAAAATAGCGATTTTATGACTTTAAACTGTTAGTAAATTACAAGGGTTTCAATCCTTTTTACATAAAAAAACAGGATACATTCGCTACTGTGAACTCTATTCGCCACCTCTTCCTTTTATTCGTCTTCATTTCGCTCTTTAAATCAGCGCATTCCAGCCATGCTGTAGGCGGAGAGATCACCTATCAATATATAGACAGTAACCGGTATCTCGTCAAATTTGTCTTTTATCGCGACTGTATTGGCATCACTGTTCCTGCCCAAATGCTCATTGACGTTACAAATAGTTGTGGATTTACGACGCAAAACATTTTTTTAAACCTCCAATCGGTGGAGTCATTACCGATTACCTGTGATCCTTCGCTATCTGTTTGCAATGGTGGAAGCTATTCAGGATTTGAGCGGTATACTTTTTCCGGCATCATCACCCTGAACGGACCTTGCAGCCGGTGGACATTCAGTCATACTGAATCGGCTCGCTCCATGTTTGTCAGTACACTTTCTCCAAATTTAAACTTATTTGTTTATGCCGATTTAAACAATGTGAATGGCAATCACTCCTCTCCGGTATTTTCCAAAATTCCTATACCTGTCATCTGTCTGGGACAGAATTATTGCATTCAAAATTTAGCTCAGACAAACGAAGGCGATGTACTGACCTATCAACTAATTGATCCACTCTCCGGACCCGGAACTCCGGTAACTTATCAAATGGGATACAGTGCTACTCAACCTGTCATGGGCAGCATTAACTTTAACACTACCAACGGAGAATTATGTCTTACTCCGACATCTGTTGACGAAGGAGTTTATGCTGTGCAAGTGAATCAATACAGAAATGGAAATTTAATCGGCCAAATAGAAAGAGATTTGATCATTGATGTAAGAAGTTGTACTAACAATTTGCCACAGTTAAGTGGCTTCAATGGCACAACTGCACACACGGTCAATGCATGTACGTATTACAACAATTGCTACACGCTGCTTTCCTTTGATGCTGATGCAGCAGATTCTACTGTCATCACTACACAAGATTCTGTTCCCTTTACGATCACTCATAATCCCGGACAAAACGATCGCATCAACATTTGCTGGTCACCAACAACGGCAGATGTAACATCGGGAAATCGTTGTTTTACACTTCAGGTGTACGATTCACATTGTCCGGTACGAGGATACAGAACATATAATTATTGCATTCAGGCTGAAGATTCGGGATCTGTTTTTTGCAGACAATTAGTAGGACTGAAAGACCCTGAACTACTTTCGACATTTTCGATTTCACCCAATCCTGCTTCAACATTTTTTAGCATTCAAGTTGATTCTTACAAAGAAGAACACGTATTGTTAAGAATCACCGATGTATTTGGAAAAATACTTTACCAACGCCAGGTTACGGACTCACGAATTGAATTTAATTCATTTTTGAAAGCCGGGATGTATCAGGTGAGCATTGTGTCTGAAAATGGCACCATTGTGCAGTTGAAAAAACTGATCATTACAAATTAAGTTTTACTTTTGTAAATGAAATGGCAAGCTCCATGCATGTACCCATATATACATTCTTTGAGGTGGACT
>JAYSPU010000285.1:0-1519 GCA_043721935.1 Bacteroidota bacterium
GTCCCAGTTAATTCTAAATCGAGCCATTTTTATTTTTTAGTGCAAATTATGATGAATGACAAATCTAACGTAATCGTGATGCGGAATCGGTTAATAAGAAGTTAATTTTAAACATCAAAGGTTTAATAAATCCTTCATTCCAAAATTACCTTTTTTGCCAACTAACCATTCAGCGGCGACTAATGCTCCCTGTGCAAATCCCTGACGATTGAGTGCTTTGTGAATGATTTCAATTTCGTCCACATCCGAAAAATACTTTACAATATGAGTGCCCGGAGCATCTGCTTCACGGGTTGAAAAGATAGGTAGTTCACCTTCGTCATCAGCACCCAGATTTACATTCTCATCAGCGGTATAATTAACCCATTGCTTTAAGCGACTTATGTGTTGAATCATTTGGTCGGCTAATGAAATCGCAGTTCCGCTTGGGGAATCAATTTTTTCCAGATGATGACTTTCCTGAATTAAAACTTCATCGTATTGTGGCTGGTTTTCCATCAGCGAAGCTAATTTTTCATTGACAGCAAAAAATAAGTTTACACCAATACTAAAGTTTGTCGCATGAAAAAAGGCGCCGCCTTTTGTTGTACAATATTCTCTTACTGAGTCCAGATCTTTTGACCATCCGGTTGTTCCTGAAATAACAGGGACACCCAGTTCTATACAAAATTTAATATTACTTTTTGCCTGATCCGGTTGAGTGAATTCAATGGCTACATCAGCCGATTGAAGTGTGTCTGCTTTACTAGTGAGATCGTTTTTGGTGTTGACACGAAGGATAATCTGATGGCCTTTCTTTATGGCAATTTTTTCAATGGTCTGGCCCATTTTACCGTAGCCGATTAATGCGATTTTCATTTGTTATTTTAGGGTAAGAGTAAATTGAATTCCTGCAAATGTATTGCTTTGATTGGATTGAAAAAGGATTGGTGATGAATGAATAGATAAATTATCACTTACATCAAAGTTCAATAATTGAGAGTCGACATATGCATCCACAATATTCAGTGTGTACAAAACACCTGTGAGAATGATGGAAAGATCGCGGTTTCGACGATAAAAATCTTTTCTGACAGTCAGATCCTGAGCGGTAAGTCTTGGGTAATTATCAATTGTAAGCGGGTCACTGTCATTCCTGTATTTTATGGCTGTCCGATAATCCTTATAGGCTTTGTCATTTGTTCCTATCAGATAAATAAGAAAGCCGAATCCGCCGTAAAGGACAGGGAGCTTCCAGTACTTCTGATTGTATGCTTGTCCCAATCCGGGAACTAGAGCAGACATCAGCGCCGCTTTGTTCGCTCTTTTATTTGAAAGTTCAGAAACAGAGCTATCCTTCTTTTCAGAATTTGATTGAGAAAATGCTGAAGAAGACAATAAAAACAAAATCAGTACAGGAATAAAAATACGAAAGCTCCTCACACGATTTTTTTTACAACTAATCCGATTAGTAATTCAATAAGTCCAGTACACGGTTAAGGTCTTCATCGTTGTCGAAAGGAATTACAATTTTTCCACT